>CAXMNC010000158.1:0-3827 GCA_964194625.1 Acidiferrobacterales bacterium | reverse complement strand
GTAGTCGCGCCTATGGTCTCTACCTTGGAAGCCACTACGATGAATTGCACAATCGCGTTTGAATTGCACAGTTGCAAATCTGCAACGCGATTTGAGCCTATGAAATGGCGCGCCCGGACGGATTCGAACCGCCGACCACCTGGTTCGTAGCCAGGTACTCTATCCAACTGAGCTACGGGCGCATAGTTCGGTACTTGTTGACGGTTACTGCCACCTTTTAGCGCGCAACTGCGCGATGTGCAAGACAGGGATTGTTCCTACAATCCCTCTGCATTTCCTCCGTCCATAGATGTCAGATGCGCAAGAGCGGCCTTCACGCTGCAGGTACTCGCCTCGACACTTCGTGTCTCGGCCCCGGCCGCTCGGTTGCACCCTTGCGGCGTTCGTTCCTGGCGGAGCATGCTCGGCCTTGACGCTTCGCGTCAACCGTCACTCACCCAACTGAGCTACGGGCGTATTTTTCGAAACGTGGATTGTACTGATGGAAGGTTTTGGTGGCTAGTAATCTGCGATTCATGAGCCATGATAGAGAAGTGCTTTCCTTTTTCGCCCCGCTAGTACATCGTCGTCGCAGGCGACGCCCCACCGGCAATTAAAAAGGTCGACCAAAAGTCGGCCTTTTTACAGCGGCGGGAACGCTACTCATGCTGGCTGCGCTGTTTTCTGTCTGAGAAACCCCTGGGTCCTCTCTTAAAACCCAGTGGATATGAGCCCGTGGGCACGTGTGGGCGCACCCGCAAATCCGGCGTAACTGGGGTGGGTGAAGGGAATCGAACCCTCATTCTCAGCTTCCCAAGAAATCGAGTTAGGTTGAGACTATCCTTTGTTCATTACGATTCTCCTTTCCGGTATCTACCGGCATGGGAAATCGATGGACTCGACGGTCAGTCGTAACAAATCTCTACCATTTTAAGATCGGACGTTGTAACTGACCGTCTCTACGAGGATATCAGAGGTACGTCAATACGATAGACGATATCAATTCACTGAATCGCTCTCTATAATCCGTGCCTCTTCCGTCCTCAGCTTTGCATACATGTCGAATCACACACATCTCAGAAATATCGCCATCATCGCGCATGTCGACCATGGCAAGACCACACTGGTAGATCAGTTGCTGCAACAGTCCGGTACCTTGGGACCGCGTGCAATGGTGCCCGACCGGGTCATGGATTCGAACGAGCTTGAACGTGAACGCGGTATTACGATACTCGCGAAGAATACTGCAATCCGCTGGAACGACTACCTAATTAACATCGTCGACACACCGGGACACGCAGATTTTGGCGGCGAAGTAGAACGCGTCTTATCCATGGTCGACAGCGTACTGCTGCTCGTCGACGCTGTCGAAGGACCGATGCCACAAACGCGCTTTGTCACGCAAAAAGCATTTGCCCACGGCCTCAGACCCGTGGTCGTCATCAACAAGATCGACCGTGACGGGGCGCGGCCAGACTGGGTACTGGATCAGACATTCGATCTGCTTGATCGCCTTGGCGCAACCGACGAGCAGCTCGACTTCCCAGTCATTTACGCATCCGCGCTCCGAGGCTACGCGTCACTGGACCCAGCGGACCGCCAGGGAGACATGACCCCTTTGTTTCGGGCGATTGTCGAATATGTATCTCCGCCTCGGGTAAACGGCGACGGACCGCTACAGCTTCAGGTTTCCAGCCTCGACTATGACGCCTACGTGGGCGTCCTGGGCATTGGGCGCGTACAACGAGGTAGCGTTCAAAACAACTCCCCTGTGTGCGTGGTGGCTACAGACGGGTCGGTCCGCAAAGCTCGCATTCTCGAACTGTACAGCTTCCATGGTCTCGAGCGGCAGCAAATTCCGCATGCGGATGCCGGCGACATTGTAGTCTTTAGCGGCGTTGACAAACTCAATATCTCCGACACCTTGTGCGCAGCAGATCACCCTGACCCGCTCCCTGCACTGTCGGTGGACGAGCCGACCATTAGCATGACGTTCCAAGTCAATAAGTCACCGTTTGCCGGCCAGGACGGTAAATTTTTGACCAGCCGGCAGATCGGGGAGCGGCTTGCCCAGGAACTCAAACACAATGTGGCGTTGCGCGTTGAGGAGACCGACGACCCAGACAAGTTTCGCGTATCCGGCCGCGGCGAGCTGCACTTGTCAGTACTGATTGAGACCATGCGCCGGGAAGGCTATGAGCTATCGGTGTCGAGACCGGAAGTGATTGTTCACGAAAAGGATGGCGTTAGACTAGAGCCTTGGGAGAATCTTACCGTTGACTTTGAAGAGGCGTACCAGGGTGCTGTCATGACCCGCCTCGCGGATCGCAGCGGTGAGCTCCGCAGCATGAACCCGGACGGTAAAGGGCGCGTACGCCTTAAGTACCGCATTCCTACGCGCGGGCTAATCGGCTTCCGAACCGAATATCTAACCGTAACATCGGGAACCGGGCTAATCTACCATATGTTCGACGGCTATGATCGGCAGGTGCCGGGGGTGCTCGGGCAACGTAACAACGGCGTGTTGATCTCAATGGTCACTGGCAAGGCACTGGCCTATGCGCTGTATAATCTTCAGGAACGCGGGCGTTTGTTTATCGGTCATGGTGCCGCTATTTATGAAGGCATGATTGTCGGTATTCACAGTCGCAGCAACGATCTGGTCGTAAACCCGACTAAGGCCAAGCAGCTGACCAACATCCGCGCAGCTGGAAGTGACGAGAATATCGTGCTTACGCCAGCAATTCGTTTATCACTGGAGCAGGCGCTGGAGTTCATCGATGATGATGAATTACTCGAGGTAACACCATCGACTATACGGTTGCGAAAAAAGCTGTTGAAAGAGTTCGAACGCAAACGTGCGTCCAGAAAAACGGCGTAGGCACAACCGCCGTGCGGCTGGATTACTGGCAGCAGGCCGTCATGGCTAGGATTGTCCTGACGTGCATGGATGCACTAATGCCGCGGGCGCAGGGATGCGCAGAAGCGGCCTACAATCCTTTGCATTTCCTCCGTCCCGACAATTGCTCCTGCATTGTTCTACCTTCCGACATCCCTGTCGGTCGCCTGGCGGTCAGATTCTCACGTTCTCATCCCTCTCAACCGGGGAATTAAAAAAGCCGGCTGTTAGCCGACTTTTTGATTCCTGGCGGAGAGAGAGGGATTCGAACCCTCGATGGAGCTATCAACCCCATACTCCCTTAGCAGGGGAGCGCCTTCAGCCAGCTCGGCCATCTCTCCTTGATCGAAGTATGCATACGAGCATACCTACTGGCCGAAGCAGCGTAAAGCTTGGCTATTAGCTGGTGCTCTCCTGTCGTAGCACCGGGCCTTCGTCGTCCGAACCTGCGCTAGCTTCCTTCTCTCGCTTAATGCGTTCGTAGATTTCTTCCCGGTGCACGGGGATATCTTTGGGCGCGTTAATTCCAATGCGGACCTGATTGCCCTTAATACCAAGCACCGTCACTTGAACATCGTCGCCGATGTTCAGCGTCTCACCTATACGTCGTGTCAATATCAGCATCGTGCTGTACCCCTTTTACCTTCAATAACGATCCGTTACCCACATCCAAATACTACAATGATGGCGTGATCAGTTATCCTGATCTTACCGTCCCCTTTTTTCTCTATCCCTCACACGAGTACCTGACACAAACTGGCACCGTTGCCCTGCCATGGGCATCCTGTGAGTTGGGGCGAGCAGATACTTGCTGTTTTAACAGACTGACTGCCGGTTGTTAAGCCGATTTTTCGGCCCGGGTTATCGCCCCCTTAACATAGACTGCCTGTATGCAGGTTCCATGCCAGCGGGGATTAGTCGCTAGATTCGGGCGATTTCTCCAGACCAA
>CAXMNC010000157.1:0-17607 GCA_964194625.1 Acidiferrobacterales bacterium | reverse complement strand
GGTTATGACCTCGCCGCCGTGCTTGGCCGCCAGCACCTTGGTCATGGCCGCGGTGAGGGTGGTCTTGCCGTGGTCGACATGACCGATCGTACCCACATTGACGTGCGGTTTCGTGCGTTCGAATTTTTTCTTGGCCACGGTGGGTTCCTCGCTCTTGCTCTTGTGTTAACCTCAAACTAATAATTACAGGTCGGATCGCTTACAAGCTGGAGCCCACAACCGGATTTGAACCGGTGACCTCTTCCTTACCAAGGAAGTGCTCTACCGACTGAGCTATATGGGCCAGACATACAGATCCAAGATACAAGGAAAGACACACTCATGCCGGCCTCTTTCCGTTTCCAAAATCGCATCTTGTAACTTGCATCTGCCTTCATGGAGCGGGTGATGGGAATCGAACCCACATCATCAGCTTGGAAGGCTGAGGTTCTACCATTGAACTACACCCGCCTGCTGGTAACCGGGCGCTCGACGATGCAGACCAAAGCGCCAAACCCTCACGCAGGCGAATGAGTAAACGCACCCCCCAGACAGCACGAGCTTGCGATCCAGTCTCAAGTCTTTAGTTTCTGGTCTCCGGGCGGTGGAGGGGGGAGGATTCGAACCTCCGAAGGCTGAGCCGTCAGATTTACAGTCTGATCCCTTTGACCGCTCGGGAACCCCTCCCAGGACGTAAACGGCTAATTTTGCTGCACTGCGCACCCATTTGTCAACAGCTCTGTGGAAAATCAGATAACGGCCTGGCCGCGCCGGGCCAGGCACACCGAACCGACGATCTTCCCGCTGCCAAGGGCGGCTGCTCACCGACGCGCGCCCCGGGAGCGCCAGCCTGCGCTCCCGGGGCCGCTCCAGAGCCGGTTCGCGGGGAAGGCCCGGTTACTATAACGTGGGCCGGTCGCGATGGCCAGATCGACCAATTGCGGAGCCCGCAGAGGGATTTGAACCCCCGACCCTCTGATTACAAATCAGATGCTCTGCCAACTGAGCTATGCGGGCGCAGCCAATGCGTATTACAGGACCCTAGTATAATTCGCCCGCGTTCGGGTAGCCACGGGGATCACCCCGGTTCTTGTTCCGCGGCCGGCGGCTCACCGACGGTTTTCGCCGGCAAATCCGTGCAGGAACGCTCGAGCAATCCTACGTCGACATCCGCCCACTCGAGGGTTTGTAGCTTCGCTAGATCCTCACGCCCCAATTTCAGGTCCAACCAGTATCGTGTCACCGGCTCCTGGACCACCTCTTGCTTGGTGCTGATACCCCTCTCGGCGAGCCTCTGCGCCAGCGCCCAGGCATTCTGGCGGATCGTAAACACTCCCAGCGAGATGGCATTTTCCTGGCCGGGCTCGTCGATGATGTAGTGTTCCTTGAATCCGAGACGGCTTAACTGCTGGCGCTTTTTCTCCGCGGCGGCACGGGACCGCAGCGGTGGTAGCAACACACGATAGCTCGCCGTTGTGCGTTCGATTTGCTGACGGCGACGGTAACTCAAAGCCTGTCGTTCGAGCGTACCAGCCGCGGCTTGTGCGTGGTCAAGCGTCTTGAAAAGTCCTAGGGACACACAGACATATCCGCCCTGCGTCACGCCAATGGGGCGCTTGCGCACAGCCGAAGGATCTCGCGGTTTCTGGCGCCGGGCAGCACTCTGCGCCAGAAGCTCCATCTTTTCGGCATTGACGGGGGGCCGCGATTGCAAACGCTCCTCGACTGGACCTTTCTGGTACCAGCTTCCCCACATGAACAGACCGACATTAAGGAGCACCAAAGTGCCAAGCAGCCATCTCATGCCACTTCATCCGCGATCAACGCCAGGCCCCGCAGCACAAGGTCCGGTACCTGCCGCGCGGTCGCTCTCACTCGCGGCAGCACCGCTGCGGCATCGGCACCGGTGCCCACAACCTGCATCGCATCGCCCAACAGTTTGCGATACTCCTCGAGCACCCGTTCCACCGCGCCCGCAAGACCGAATATACTGCCTGCGGCGACGGCGTCAGCGGTCGAAGGTGCCGGGCAGAGGGTGTCATCTCCGAGAATCTCGCTTATACCGTCGGTCGCTTGCGCCAGACTAACGCGCAGCAACCGCAGCCCCGGAAAGATCACACCGCCGAGGAACTCTCCTTCGGCCGAGAGTGCATCGAGCGTGACCGCGGTGCCACAATCCACGATGCACACCGGGCCCGACATCAGGTGACGGGCTGCAATCAGTGCGACCCAGCGGTCGACTCCCAGGCTAGCCGGCTCGCGGTAGCCGTTTCGCACACCGAGCATCTCTTTCTGCGGCCTCACCACATAAGGATGTAACGACCAATGCCGTTCCACCCATTTTTCGAGGCCCTGCAACCGCCCGGCCCCGGCCACGTTGCATAGAACAACTATTTCGGGTGGAGGAACGGCGCTCCATAGCCGGTCAAGCATGGTGCCGACGGGCTCATTGGCCATCACATGCGCCGCCGTGCGCCAATGCCCCGGGGCACTTTGAGCCCACTTGATGCGCGCGTTACCGAGGTCGACTAACAAATTCACGCCATTGGCCTCAGGCGGACATCACCACACTGGAACACCCTCAGTCCGCCGTTTTCGTCCTGCAATCGCAGTGCCCCGCGCGTATCGGTGCCAACCACGCGCCCAATCACACTTTCGGCGCCAGCCACAATACACACCCGCTGCCCGTTATAGATGTGTAGTCGCTCCCATTCCTGTCGAAAATAGCCGAAACCGACGTGCTCGAATGTGTGAAGTGTTTCACGCAAGCGTCTGACAAGCTGTGCGACCAGGCGGTTACGGTCTACCGCCGTGGCGGTGATGCTCGTAAGGTCTGCCCACGGCTGTGTGATCTTACTCGCGTCGAGCGGTGCAATATAAGCATTGATGCCCACACCTACGACCACGAAAATCGATCCATGTGCTTCGTGCCGCACATCGAGCAGTACACCGCCCAGCTTCCGTCCCTGCCACACGACGTCGTTGGGCCACTTCAGCCGGGCGCTCACGCCATAGTCAGCGAGCGCGCGCACGACTGCAATGCCCGCAGCCAGACTGAGACCGGATATTAGAGCCGCCCCGCACGAAAGCCTCCAGGATATCGACAGCAATACATTACAAAACGGGGTTGCAATCCAACCACGACCACGTCGACCACGTCCCGCCGTCTGCCTTTCGGCGACGCATACAGATCCGGGAACCAGCGCCCGCTGTCGAAGCAGGAAAAGGCTCGTCGAGCTGATCTCCTCACGCAGGTAAAAACGGCCCGCAGCAGGGTCAGCGTGAGCAGCCAAATACTTCAAGATCGTACGCCGGTCCAACGGTCGCAGCGGCGCCCTGAGACAAAAATCCCGCCGATCAATCCGCATGATGTCCAGTCCCAATCGCGACAGCTTCTCGATCTGATAGTGAACGGCAGAGGGACTGAGGCCGACCACGTTCGCGATCTCCCTGGTCGAGCGAGGGTTCCCATCCGACAAGACCTCGAGTATGGACGATCGCGCAGACATGGCGAGATTCTACCAAGAGCAGCGGCCACGGGTGACAGCGCCTGGCGGCGGCATTGGGTTAACAGACTATTGCAACACTCTGTTTTTCGGCAGTCTGGTAGCGGCACAGATAGGGGCCGCACACCCGATCACACACCCTGCGTAGACCTACCACTACCCATCAACCTGTGCCTGAGCGAATAGCTTTCGGCACCCAACGCGCTCGACTGGGGTTAGGGGTCGGTTGGCGCACGCCGCCGACAACGTGGCGAGCCAAATAGGCCGCTTTCGTATGTCCTTGTGCACGCGGCATCGGTAAATTCCTGCACCGTGTCCTTTTTCAACATCCTGTTAGGCTCCCACGCGACCAAAACCCGTGCCCTATCCCGCGCAGTACCGATTCTTTCCTTGCGATGTGGCCTGCGTCAATGCGCTTTCGGCCCGTTGTAACATGCTTTCAGTAACATCTTGCTCGCGGGCATCCGTATAGCCGCAGCACATCGTGATTGGCACTGGCGCCCCTTTATGATGAAATGCGCTGCTGGCCACCGCCTTGCATATTCTGTCTGCCACCCACTGTCCGTTCTCGAGCTTGGTTTCGGGCAATAGAACGACAAACTGCCCCCCACCACGACGCGCTGTAAAGTCCACTTCGCGTAGTGTCGACTCCATGACCTTTGCAATCAGCTGCAATGCCTTGTTCGCGACCTTGGCTCCGTACGTATCCTTCAGCGAGGCGAAATCGTCCACGCTCCAAAGCTGGACAATCAAGGGTGATCCATAGCGCTTCCAGCGAAGAAATTCCTGTTCCAGTCTTTGATCAAAAGCCAACTGGCTAGCGATGCCGGTCAGAGGATCCACCAGGACTTCCCCCTTTCCCTGCTCGTAGCGCCCGCGTAATACGTTCGATTCCTCCTCCATCTGACGTATCGTGGTTGTCAGGGAGTTCAGCTGTCCTTGCAGGGACTCAAAGAGCTGGGCTCCTTTGCCCTGACTGTCTTTAAGCTGGGCGTGCATGACCGACACCTGCTGGTGGAAATATGCCTTCATCTGCTCGGCATCTAATGATTCATGGAGACGCGCCTGCATATCTTCCACCTGACGCTCCAAGGCGGATTCTGCCTTGCGCCCATCATAGTAGGTGGACATCGTTTGTTCTTCTGTGCCCTCCAGCGATCTGTCGAGCTCCTGGAACCGTACGCTAAGCTGGTTCAGAAACACCTCCCATTCCTGACGCTCCTCTTTTATCTGCTGCCACATCTCGATCAACAAACCGACTATGTCGCAGAACGCAGCGATCAACGTGTCCGTCTGCAATTCGACAGCGAGTTTCTCCTTGATGGCTTCGAACCGTGGTGCGAACTCATCCGGCGGATCTATCGTGCCCAACAGCCGAACCAGGGGCACACGCAGGCACTCCAGTAGTGCCGTGTCGTCACCGGCGGTAGCTGACATATTGGTCTTATCTTGTTGTGCCAATGGCTTTTTCTCTCTAACAGCAAGAAGCGGGAGCAGTGTAGGCGCAATCCCACCTTCGCGCCGTACTGCGCTCGACCGGGCCCACGCCTACAGTCGTGGATTTACCGTGCCTTAGATAAATCTAGCAGATTACTCAAGAACTGCGTCCAGCAATCTGGCAGGGCGGCATATAAACGTATTGCAAGGGTCTTTTAGCTCATTTCTGCCGTAAACCACGCGGCGACGGCGCCGGTGGCCATGTAAAGCTGCCCGCCGCAAGCCGCACCATAGCCCCCCTGGAAACATACGCCATCAAGGGCGACTGCGCCAAGTCTGTCCTCCCCGCACCCGTTTTCCATACTTTGTCCAACGAACGTGCTTGCGATCGCAGTGGGCCATGACGTCCATGCAAACCGTTGTTGTAGAATACGCCACAGCATCGGCGGGTCAGACGTATAGACCCGCTATTTCAATGAAATATACGTTGACTGTTGTCTTTTCGGGTGCGACGCCTGCCGTGGCCGCAAAGGACGAGCGCCCAGCAATAACTACGGCTCTCTCCAGGACTGAGGCATGCATATCCCCGAGGGTTTACACCCGCAGAGCTGACTCCTGCTGGTGGATGGCGTCTATGCGACGATGCTGTTGCAGCGCTGTATCGCGCACCGTGGCAACGATTACGGCTCGAAAATCGTCTCAATGTATATCTCGGTGCCGTTATAGTCTTGATGGTGTTGTGGCGCATCAGTGCGACGTTCGCGGACCGGCCAGGCATCCACTTTCTCGGTGTTACCACCGTGACACTGAAGTTTGGTTGGGAATTGGCCGTGGTGTGTGCGGGTTTGGCCCTGCTTGCGGTCACGCTAGGCACAGAAAGTGGCTGGCAAGCGTACGCCGTGAATGCCCTTCTCGTGGGGGCACTACCCGCGGTGACAAGTTATGCCATTTACCGGATCATTGAACGCGTCTTACCCAGCCATTTCTTTGTTTACCTTGTTTCTAACAGCTTTCACCAGTGCCAGTGCTGCTATTACGTTCAGCAGCTTTGCAGCAATCGCAATCGTGACCACCGCAGGCAATTATCCGATTGAGTATATCTTTCGCGAATACTTGCCGTTCGTGCCGCTCACAAGCCTACCTGAAGCCCTATTGAACGGCATGGCCATGACGCTGCTGGTTGTCTATCGACCACAATGGGTGAGCACCTTTGACGACGAGCGCTACATCAAAGGCCAATGACCGTGCCCAGCGCACAAGCTGCTAGCTATTTCCCTCTATCTAGTGGTCGTTATGAGGTCAAGCCCGGTCTTTTCTCCTTTGGTACCGACTTCGGTAATGCTGATGCCGATGAAAAAATCTTCCAATTCGACACCGAGTTTGCCCGTTATCGTACAGCTAAGCTAAGGGCGCGAAGTGAGCGCCTGTCTAAATATTATTGCTTACACCACTACACCTCCCCGGTAGCGCGCGAGATCACTAATTTCATCGCTCACCGCCTCGCCAGAGAATACCCATTGTGGTTCACGTTAACCGAAGATGGCGCAGGCCGTACTGAATTATATTGTGCTTTGACCCGCGAGCGCCTGATTTTCGATGCCGGCATGACACTGAACGATATCCAGTCGGAAAATCAGTGCGTCGTTCCCACGTATGCATCCGCACTCGACGCGCTCTGCTGCCAAATTCAGGAAGACCTGGCCGTAATTAGCCGGACGGGCAGCAACTGGCTCAGCGCTATTCACTTGTGCTATCCGAATCATTGGGCTGCAGAGCACAAGATCGGCAAAGACTTCGCCAGCATTCATGAGCCAGTGCCGGGCATCGACAAAATCAATGCCGAGGCTATAGCGCTCGTTGACGCCATGATTAACAAAGGACCGTATGTCCGTTTTGCCTGGGGGCTGAGTACCGACGCGCGACTAAACCACCACCCCGTTCCGCCACCAGGCATACGCCTCCGGCAATGGCAAGGCCGCCACTTTCACAAAGATGCGCCACAACTGTTCTTGCGAGTAGAAAGACAGACGATCTGGGGTTTTCCTGAGGTCTCGGCGGTATTGTTTACGATCCGCACCTACATCACTGATTGTCGTGAAATCAAAACGAGCCCCGACAAGCTAATCAAACTTGAATCGGCCATCGAGTCCATGACACCCGAGTCATTGACGTACAAGGGGCTGGTTGCCGCCAAGACCGATATACTTTCGTGGTTACGAAAGCAATTCTAAGCGCTGCCGATACGAGATCTTCTCGCCATTCGCCCTGAGTGATGTCGCCCTAACGGGCTTGCTGTTCGTGGCAAGCCGGTTCGTCGGCGCGAGCGTCCACTGGACTCTTGCCTTTTCCCGGCTCACCCTTCCCGGACCTTTGCCTTGATCCGCTTCACCGCTCCCGCGTCCTAATTCTCCCTCCCCGCTGGCCGGGGAGGGGTGGGGCGGGCCTGCGCTTCGGCCGCGCCGCTCACCCGGCTTGCGTAAGTAAGATCAAGAGAAACCATTTCACGACTCACGGATCACGGACTTGGGGCTCGGCGAAACGCGCCGCAAAGACTCTAACAAATCACTTTTCTCCGCGTACTCCGCGCCTCTCGATCGCCAGTTCCCGACGCGATCTACCTTCTCCATCCATGGAGTCGTGTGTACTCTGCATTTCTTTCAGAGCTTAACGCTTCCGGTGTGCTCTTCACGTGAGCTCGTCACTCGGCTTGAGTAAGGCGGGTCAAGAAAAAGCAATTCACGGATTACTGTTCACGGGTTAAGGCTCGCGCCTTTGCGTTGGAAGTTTCTTTTCAGGGATTTCTTGGCGATCTCGGCGATGAGCGGATGATGTGAAAGTCAGTCGGACTGGCGTTTCACAAGTCTTGCCATCCGTGCAAGTTCCTTCTCCAACTCCTCGCGACGCGCGAGCAATTGATCGCGCAGGCTTGTCTTACGCAGGAAGAGGAAAAAACCCTTTATATTTTCAACAATCCGATCCTTTTCCCGATACATAATTACAGCGGCGGCGGTCGCAGGCGGAAGGCTCACGAGATATAGCGACGCGGCTATACCGCCAAAGAACCAGAACACAGCGGCCGCTTGAATCCCCCACGTTACCAGGAACATAGCCAACGCGAGCGCCATCCTTGCCGTGTCGTACTCCTGCGAGCCCTTGGCTAGACGCGACGCAAACCACCCTGTTAACACAAGCGGGATCGCGGAGTTAATCGCACCCCAGATGGCGATCGGTACTCCGACGAGCAACCCCAGCAGAGTGCGTAACACGAAACGCGTGACGATGGCGGGACTGTAATTTACCGTTAGTTGATAGTCGCGCACACGAAAATGGTCGCAAAGACGCTCGAACTGACGTAGGCGGCGACTGAGAGCGTCGACTTCACCCGGCTCACGTGCGCGCAATATCCGCTGTGATTCAATCAGCTTCTTCAGGGCACGAAATCTCTGCTCCAGGGTGCCACGCCGGTGGCGGCCACGCCGTAGCGCGAAGAACCGCTCGAGTCGACGCAACAGATAAATATCCTCGATCGAATCGGCATTCAATGTAACATCACCCAAACCACTTTCTATCAGTCGAGTAATCCGACGCACGGCATCATCGGATGATTCACTTGGGATCGATGCCAGTTCGACTGGCTCTCCAACCGCTAGGAAAACGCTGCTGCGGAAACGGCCCTTATCGCCGAAAGTAAGCCCTACCGGCAAGACCGTCGGTGCAACACCACTGGCCGTTATACTTCCCAGTGCGAGCCGGGCTGCTCCCGTGCGTATGGTACGCAGCCGGGAATCGGAATGGCTCTGGCCTTCCGGGAAAATCAACAGTACTTCACCGCATGCCAACAACTCGTAGCAACGAGCGAATGACTCGATATTGCGGTTGGTGTCTGCGCCTGCATCCTGTCGGCGATAGATGGGCACCGCCTGCAGTATTTTCAGGAATGGCCGTGCCAACGCGTGGTCGAACAGGCCCGAGCGTGCCAGTGGATGAATAATGCGGGGGCAGAGCGCCTGAATAATAATCGGGTCAACCAGCGCATTGGGGTGATTTGCGCAAAGGAGCACCGGGCCTTCGGCAGGAATTTTCTCGATTCCCACTGCTTCGCGACGGCGATAGAAGATGCGCACCATCATGCGGCAGAAGGCGCACCAGCCTCTCTGTTGCAGGCCGTACCTGCTGGCTTCCGCCTTTGAGCTATCGCCGACGCCAACTGTCATTGCGGCCCTCACGGCCATCGGCCATCATCGGCCGAACCCTTGCTCCGCTTGTCTTTCAAATATTATGGTGACGGCCACACGCCTGCAAATCGCCTCCACATACCGCTCGCCCGCCCTCCTGGCTCACGGTACGCGCAACCAGAACGTCACCGGGCCATCGTTTGTCAGGGCAACTTGCATATGGGCCTCGAAGTCACCGCTTTGCACGCGAGAGTGCCGCAACCGAGCATGACTAACCAGGTAATCAAACAGGCGCTGACCGTCTCCGGGCGTGGCTGCCGGCGAAAAGCTAGCGCGCATGCCCTTTTGCGTATCAGCAACGAGGGTGAAATTTGGAATTAACAATAACCCCGCTCCCGTTTGATGCAAGCTCAGATTCATTCGACCCGTCTCGTCCGCGAAAACACGATAGCCAAGCAGCCGATCCAGCAGCCGATCCGCTTTTTGTTCGTTATCGCTCCGTTCTATGCCGATGAGCACGACGAGGCCCTGACCGATTTCGCCCATCGTTTTTCCGTCCACGGTTACCCGAGCGTCAATGACACGCTGCAACAGTCCGACCATTGGCCGCTAGTTGACCTTATTCATCATCGACAGCAGGAATATCAAGCGAACATATACGGTACCGCACGTGCGGGAGCCCCGCTGATCCCCGCAAAGCGTAACGTCAAAGAAGCCTCATAGCCAGCGCGCTCGCCAGGCTGGGCGCGGAAGACCGCGTCATTGTGGAATGCATACTGTGTGGCCTGCAGAATCCCGCGACTCTACCCGATGCCGAGATGAAGACGGACTCATGTTTCGCCGCACCCAGTCTGGCAAATCGGGTGGATGCAGCCAGCAAGGGTAACGTCGAGGCCCTCCAGATACTGGCCGACAGGGGGACACAAGGCGAGAAGCCTGTGCTCGGGATCCTCGAGAAACTGGGGAAGTTCGATACGCGCTAGCCGAGAGATCCGAGCCTTTGATGATTTTAACTCGCATTTCTCACCAGCTATCTGCTGCGGCCGCGTATCTCGATCGCTGTTCCCGACGCGACTCTACCTCGGCAACTCGGTAACTGCTCCAGGCGTTACCCTAACTCCTACTTCCCTGTAGTCGTGCTTCCTGCGTTGCTCTAGCTCGGCAACCGCTCCTGCGTTGCTCTAGCTCCTGCATCCATGCAGTCGTCCTCCCTCCCTGGAGTCGTGCCCACATCGCGCTCGGTTGTGTGCTTAACGTGGTGTCAGCTACGCCTGCGCGCATTCTCTCGCGCACGCCTTGTAGCCACAGACATCTCCGCGCCCTCGCGACGATACCCGGTGAGAAATGCGGGCTAGCGGGAGAAGGCAGCTCTTACCTGCGGCCGGCCGCTGGGTTGAGCAGCTCCCGTAGGTGCATCACGCGCACTGTGCGGTCGACCAATGGTGTGTCAACTTCAAGTCTTCAGGCAAACAGACTTCCATCTGTATTGGCAGGTGATCTGAGAATGGATAATTAAGTGCTCGAACCTTTTTCACCTGCAGCGACGGCGACACGAGAATATGGTCAATGTTGCGATACGGCCGCCAACTCGGAAACGTGTACAACCCGTGAATGGGTTCACGCAGGTCCGTGCGTTTCAGGAGAAATTGCATCTCCTTGCTGTCAGAGCGACAATTCAGGTCGCCCATTAGAATAACGTGACGGTAATCGCTAACCAACTCGCTGATGTAGCCGATTTGACGCATGCGTGCACGCCTGCCGAGCGCGAAGTGGACGATAAACAAAATCATCGCATTTTGATCGTCACCGAATTGGACCTTTAATGCCCCGCGTCCCGGGATCATACCCGGTAGTTTGTGCTCGACAATTTTGCTCGGGCGTACACGGCTTAGAAGTCCAAGGCTATGCTGCGCGAGCATACCAAGGTTGCGGTTCGTCTGATCATACCAGTGTGGAAAGTGCGCCCGTCGAGCCAGGTACTCGGTCTGATTAATGAATCCGCTGCGCAGGCTTCCGGCATCAACTTCTTGCAGCCCCACAAGATCAGACTCCCGAACCAGCTGTGCGATACGGTCCAGATTGTCCAGTCGTTGTGGATCCGGTAACACATGTTTCCAGCTATGTGTGAGATAGTGACGGTAGCTCCGGCTCGCCATTCCGCCTTGTATGTTGTAGCTCAGCAAATGTAAACGGCTTACGCCGTCAACCAATCTGCCGGTGCGCGGTAACTCGGAGATGGTCTTTAGCTCTCCGGAAGAGGTGGTCTGGGTGAACATACTCGATATCGAACTCGCGATACGCAACATCATAAATTGGCGGAGTCGTTTCTCGCCTCCCTGTATCGAGTGTTTACTTGGGCCCGAGAACCAACGATTGATTGCGGTCGTTTGGTCCGCTTGAAGACACACGGACCCAGAACCTTTGGTCTCTGGGAGAAGTGGTGTCCCCGAATCGTGTCTTGATGCTTTTCGGCCTAAAAAGACGCTAGCGGCGCTGCGGCCTGATTGCCCCGCTACGAGTTCCGCTGGCCTATTTTATATAGTCTCAATCCGCCGTTGGTTCAACCCCGCGGGCGCTTAATGCATTCAGCCCTCACGTGCCAATTTCACGCGTGCGTACTATAGCACCGAACCACCTAAGTTCTTATCGACACCCGTAACAACGTGACTATTAAGCAAAACACCGGCAAGACCGGTCATTGCGAAGTGCCCGGAGTTACCTTCATGGAACCATCCCCGTAAGCCGCCGGCGATGAGCAATTCCGATGAACGGTCACATGTGCGAGCCCCGGTTGCCTAACGGGTAAAAATGGTTTCCGCGCCTTAGGCCAATAGGCGAAAACTAATCAGCAACAACACATATCCCAAGACCAATCATGCCAGCGGACGTCGCATCGGCATTGTCTTGGGAATATCCACTTCAAGCTCGACTTGCATAGGGTCGGTTTTGCGTGTGCGCAGGGCCAGGCCGACCAGCCAGTAAAACACCACGGCTAGCGCTAACACTAACACAATGCCATCAATCGAGCCCAAGTGGCCGTCTAGCATAAGCACCAAGACTACCAGTCATATCACGAGCAAGACGGGAAATTCGCGTCGCACGGAGTCCGAGTGTACGCTCAATGGTCTGACGAGTTCAGCATCACCCAGTATCACGCCTATGTTCGCCATGTTAGAACCGACTGCGTTACCGATACCCAGGCCAATATTTCCTTGTCAAGCGGCCATCGCCGCAATAAATATCTCCGGCGCCGACGTTGCTTTTGCAACTACGGTGAGCCCAATAATGAGCGGAGACATACCCAGGTTGCGTACTGTCGCCGCAGCGCCCAGCACGAAGCGGTCTGCTGCCCACACCAACACCACAAGCCCAACAATCACGGCGACAGTCGACGCAAGCATGCAGGGATGTTAACACTATTGAGGCAGTCCGGCCCATGATCCGCCACCATATGAAAGACGCGAGCCTTACGCAAAATCCGAGGCATCTTATTGGTGAGCGGTGGCAAGCACGCAGCTGAAGAACCACACGATACTCGCGCCACCTGCTCGTGCGTTGTTGGTGGAAGACCGCTCGGATGGGCTAGTAATGCCAGAATTTCTCTTTCTGGCTAGTAAGACCTTTTTTGATTTTTAAGTACTGCTGCTTAATCCAGTGCGAAGCTTTCTCCACGACTGTTCTGTTATAGTAGTGTTCGTCTTCCTTAGAAAGGTTTTCGAACCGGCCATCGTACTTCAACTTGGCCCATGCATTAAAATCGAACTTCTTGCCAAGGTTGTAAAGGAAATGATTAAGGGGAGCAAAACCGCTCTTTTTGATGATAGCGACTCCGAAGTCGATGATACAAGGTATACGTCCATCGACGACGAGAAGATTATCCTTTTTCTTCAGATCGCCATGAGCAATCCCGGCCTTGTGAAGATCCTTGATAACTTCGAGCAATGCGTCAAAAAATAAGGTTCGATCCCTGATCTCGGCCCGCCGAACAGGTAGTCCGTCGACATATTTCAACACCAAGTAGGACCCATCCAGCAGGCCATAACAGTAAGGTATGCCGCGCAACTCGGCAAGCTTGACGTACGCCTTATGCTCGTTGCGCAACATCGCCCGGTGCAAAAAACGTGTCAAGATTGAGCCGGTTGGCGCCTTAATGATTAAACGATGACCCTTGGCATCATCGAACAAAAAGACGTGGCCCTGATAGCCGCGACCAAAGATATTGGATCTGGTTTTGACGCTCTCCTGTACCCACTGCAGGAGGTCGCTCTCAGCGAGGTCTGTTAGGCCGCGCAGCGTTGCCGCCATAGGGCGTCAATACACATTCCAGAAGTACAAGACAGAAAGACAGGAGAGCAGGAGCAGAGCGATGATCGGCTCGCCGTTCCGGCGAATGCTCTGCTTGAATGACCACTTGCTAGAAGCATGGTTCCGGTTCTTCGGGAGCCCCGGGATAAGCGCCCTTGTTTCCTTGTACCACGTTTCCCATTGCTCCTTGAACAGACGGTGCAGCGTCTCATCTTCTTGCCGGATAGCAGGTGGATAGAACGTCAGCAAGAAAACGATCAACACAGGAAAACTCCACCACAAGCCGGATGCAAGAGAAAATCCGAAAAGCAATATTAGATTTCCTACGTAGAGCGGATGCCTGACATACGCGTAGGGGCCATCAGTAGCAAGGACCTTGTCTTTCTTGACGTGCCCCGATGCCCAGAGCCGAATCGCTACGCCCGCGACAACCATCACCGCGCCGATCCAGTACACTGGGAACTGCGGTTGACCCGCAAAGCTGATAAGCACGATAAAAGCTATCCCGAGAAACTGCCGATAGCGCTCCCGATGGTACCGAATATCACCAAAGAATCTTTGCAACCCAAATGCTACTGTCATAGGGCCAGCTCCTTTCCCGAATCGAAAATATTCGCTATGGCGACCAAGTTTAGAACGCCAGGCTATCGAGATCAGGCGCCCTCTCGCCTGTGCTTATGGATCAATAACGCCATCTTATCCATCAGCAATAGCCGTTCCTTCTTCATGTTTTCCAGCGTCACATCGTCCAGAGGTAATACACCGCTACCCGCTTTGTCCACTTTGTCATTGAGCTTTTGATGCTTGACATAAAGGAGTTTGAAGTCAAGGTTTTCGGAAAGCAGTTGCTGAACGATCTTCTGATCATGTTCGAACATAGCGAACCTCATCTCTCATAGAAAGTAGCAGGCAAACCACGAATAGTTACAATCACTACACGACAAATGATTATCCCGGGCCGCTCCGCGGGGTTAATACACCAGCACAAAACGAAAAACCCCTGCAACGAGTCGTGCAGGGGTCAGGGATAAGAGCCTGGCGGTGACCTACTTTCGCACGGGGAAACCCCGCACTATCATCGGCGCTGAGCAGTTTCACTTCCGAGTTCGGAATGGAGTCGGGTGGTTCCCACTCGCTATGGCCGCCAGGCAAACCGGTCATAGTCTTTCGGTAAGGTTGAAGCTGCATGCACAGAGCCGTGCGGGCATCGATGCCGCACTTTCTTTTCTGCCACTCGTTACCTCCTATTATTCACCGAAAGACCGCAATTTGGAAAGTGACCTCGGCGTTAGGGTTATCACAGCCACACCCAGGCTTTTTGGGTGTTATATGGTCAAGCCTCACGGCCAATTAGTACTGGTTAGCTTCATGCATTACTGCACTTCCACATCCAGCCTATCAACGTCGTAGTCTTCAACGAACCTTCAGGGATCTCGCGGATCCAGGGAAATCTCATCTTGAGGGGGGCTTCCCGCTTAGATGCTTTCAGCGGTTATCCCGTCCGTACATGGCTACCCGGCAATGCCACTGGCGTGACAACCGGAACACTAGAGGTACGTCCACTCCGGTCCTCTCGTACTAGGAGCAGCTCCTCTCAAATTTCCAACGCCCACCGCAGATAGGGACCAAACTGTCTCACGACGTTCTGAACCCAGCTCGCGTACCACTTTAAATGGCGAACAGCCATACCCTTGGGACCGGCTTCAGCCCCAGGATGTGATGAGCCGACATCGAGGTGCCAAACACCGCCGTCGATATGAACTCTTGGGCGGTATTAGCCTGTTATCCCCGGCGTACCTTTTATCCGTTGAGCGATGGCCCTTCCATACAGAACCACCGGATCACTAAGACCTGCTTTCGCACCTGCTTGACTTGTCTGTCTCGCAGTTAAGCACCCTTATGCCTTTGCACTCTATGCGCGATTTCCGACCGCGCTGAGGGTACCTTCGCACTCCTCCGTTACTCTTTGGGAGGAGACCGCCCCAGTCAAACTACCCACCACACACGGTCCCGGGCCCGGATAACGGGCCACGGTTAGAACCTCAAACAGGCCAGGGTGGTATTTCAAGGTTGGCTCCACGGGAACTGGCGTTCCCGCTTCAAAGCCTCCCACCTATCCTACACAAACGTGTTCAAAGTTCAGTGTGAAGTTATAGTAAAGGTGCACGGGGTCTTTCCGTCTTGCGGCGGGTACGCTGCATCTTCACAGCGATTTCAACTTCACTGAGTCTCGGGTTGAGACAGTGTAGCCATCGTTACGCCATTCGTGCAGGTCGGAACTTACCCGACAAGGAATTTCGCTACCTTAGGACCGTTATAGTTACGGCCGCCGTTCACCGGGGCTTCGATCAAGAGCTTCTCTGACCACTCGAGAGCGGTCAGATAACCCCATCACTTAACCTTCCGGCACCGGGCAGGCGTCACACCCTATACTTCCTCTTGCGAGTTTGCAGAGTGCTGTGTTTTTGGTAAACAGTCGCGGCTACCTGGTCACTGCGGCCCCCTTCGGCTCCAGACGCGAGGTCCTTCACCTACCAAGGGCGCACCTTCTTCCGAAGTTACGGTGCCAATTTGCCGAGTTCCTTAACCCGAGTTCACTCAAGCGCCTTGGGATTCTCACCCTGCCCACCAGTGTCGGTTTAGGGTACGGTCTCACATTACCTGAAGCTTAGAGGCTTTTCTTGGAAGCATGGGATCGGCCAGTTCGCTCCCCAAAGGGAACTCCCCATAACGTCTCAGGATTGTGCTCCCGGATTTACCTAAGAACACTCCCTACGCGCTTAGACCGGGACATCCAACACCCGGCTGGCTTTGTCTACCCTTCTTCGTCCCCCCATCGCAGTAATATGAGGTACAGGAATATTAACCTGTTGTCCATCGACTACGCCTTTCGGCCTCGCCTTAGGTGCCGACTCACCCTGCGTCGATTAACGTGGCGCAGGAAACCTTGGGCTTTCGGCGTGGAGGTTTTTCACCTCCATTAACGTTACTCATGTCAGCATTCTCGCTTCCGATACCTCCAGCATGCCTTTCAACACACCTTCGCAGGCGTACGGAACGCTCCTCTACCGCGTGCATGGCCCCGAAGGACCATACACACCCGCAGCTTCGGTATACAGCTTGAGCCCCGTTGAATCTTCCGCGCGGGCCGACTCGACCAGTGAGCTATTACGCTTTCTTTAAAGGATGGCTGCTTCTAAGCCAACCTCCTGGCTGTTTAAGCCTTCCCACATCGTTTCCCACTAAGCTGTAATTTGGGGACCTTAGCTGGCGGTCTGGGTTGTTTCCCTTTCCACAACGGACGTTAGCACCCGCTGTGTGTCTCCCGTGATTGCACTTCTCGGTATTCGGAGTTTGCAATGGTTTGGTACCGCTAGATGCAGCCCTAGCCATAACAGTGCTCTACCCCCGAGAGTGAGACACGAGGCGCTACCTAAATAGCTTTCGAGGAGAACCAGCTATCTCCGGACTTGGTTAGCCTTTCACTCCTATCCACAGCTCATCCAGTGATTTTGCAACATCAGTTGGTTCGGGCCTCCAGTAGGTTTTACCCTACCTTCACCCTGGCCATGGATAGATCGTCCGGTTTCGGGTCTACTCCCAGCGACTAAGCGCCCTTTTAAGACTCGCTTTCGCTACGCCTCCCCTATGCGGTTAAGCTTGCCACTGAAAGTAACTCGCTGACCCATGATACAAAAGGTACGCGGTCACCCCGCACCTAAATTGCTCGGAATTTAGATGCCGCAACGTTGAAACGCTCGCACCCCAAAACAATTTAGGTGCGGGGCTCCCACTGCTTGTATGCATACGGTTTCAGGTTCTATTTCACTCCCCTCTCCGGGGTTCTTTTCGCCTTTCCCTCACGGTACTGGTTCACTATCGGTCGGCAAGGAGTATTTAGCCTTGGAGGATGGTCCCCCCATATTCAGACAAGATAACACGTGTCCCGTCCTACTTTTCGTCACCCACCTGCCACACATTTCGTCTACCGGGCTATCACCGTCTATGGCCGGACTTTCCAGACCGTTCAACTATACATGACAGGCTTGATGTGACTGGGCTGATCCGCGTTCGCTCGCCGCTACTAGCGGAATCTCGGTTGATTTCTTTTCCTCCGGGTACTTAGATGTTTCAGTTCCCCGGGTTCGCTTCACTACCCTATGGATTCAGATAGTGATGACCACCGAAGTGGCCGGGTTTCCCCA
>CAXMNC010000156.1:0-1665 GCA_964194625.1 Acidiferrobacterales bacterium | reverse complement strand
GGGTTTCTCAGCCGCCTCCCGGGCCTTGTCCATGCCGCTTCCGACGGTCAGCCGGAAAATTGCCGAACTCGAAAGCCATCTTGGCGCTCAATTGCTGGTCCGCTCGACACGCAAGGTCACAGTTACCGACAGCGGGCGGCGCTACTACGAGGATGTGCGCCGGATTCTCGATGATATTGGGGACGCTGAGAGCCAGGTTTCCGGAGAGTATCAAACTGCGAAGGGACGCTTGGCGATCACCGCGCCAACGCTATTCGGCCGTCTCCATGTGTTGCCGATCGTGAATGACTTTATGAAGATTCATCACGACATCAGCATTCAGCTCATTTTGACGAATCATGTTGTGGATTTTCTGGAAGAACATATCGATCTGGGTATCCGTATTGGAACCTTGTCAGATAGTTCGATGGTCGCCTTTCAAGCGGGATCTGTCCGCCAGATCGTTTGCGCGAGTCCCGGCTATCTCGCCCAACACGGTCGTCCTCTTTCACCCAACGATCTTGCTGGGCATCAATGCATTACGTTTTCCAAGATTGGTGCACCAGCAGAGTGGGCGTTCAAGATGCCGTCTAGGAAGATTCAACATTTCCCAGTCCCGACGAGGCTGACGCTCAACTCGATACAGGGAACCGTTGACTCAGCAATACGGGATGGAGGCCTGGTCCACCTGTACTCCTATCAGGCTGCTCCCCATGTCGCCGAGGGCACTTTGGAAATTGTCCTGGACGGTTATGAAATCGAACCGCCACCGGTAAACATTGTCTATCCGCAAGGCAGGCTCGTTCCACAAAAAGTGAGCGCTTTTGTCGATTTCGCCATGCCACGCCTTCGCGAGTGTTTTGTCCTCATCGAAACGCAGTGTTCAGTCTAATCGGCATCCTTGCACGGGAATGCGCGGATGTCCGCTTGTGGCTAAAAGCAGACATCCAGCCGCCCGAATTTGACTTCCGCTCTCCCCCCAACAACGGACATTCCGAGGCTCACGCTGGACTTCCGTTGTTGACCCGAAGGCGACATTCAACCTCGATGGACAAGGCCTCATACCGGCCGTAAACTTTGGCCAGTTCCACGATTTGGTGGAGGGCGCTAGATGGCCGAAGACGTCGCCCAGTGGCTCGACAGCCTTGGCCTCGGTCAGTACGCACAGGCGTTCGCTGAAAATGGTGTCGATTTACAGCATCTTCCCCACCTGACTGATGACGATTTGAAGGAACTCGGTCTGCCTTTGGGACCGCGCCGACACCTACAGGCTGCCGTCAAGACACTATCCGCAGACCAGCGACCCATCCGGCCAACCGTACCTTCGGTACAAGAATCCGTAGCGCGAACCACCGAACCCGAACGTCGCCAACTGACTGTCATGTTTTGTGATCTGGTCGGCTCGACTGCGATGTCACAGAAGCTCGACCCGGAAGACCTGCGCGAGGTCCTGCGCGCCTATCAGGAGACCTGCTCGGAAATCATCGGCCGCTACGACGGCCATATCGCCAAATACATCGGCGACGGGCTTCTGGTCTATTTCGGCTATCCACAGGCCCATGAGGACGATGCACAGCGCGCGGTGCACGCCGGTCTCGAGATCGTGGCCGGCGTCGCCGGGCTGAGCGAACGGATCGGTCAGCCGCTGAATATCGAACTCGCTGTGCATCTCGGCATCCACACCGG
>CAXMNC010000155.1:0-2242 GCA_964194625.1 Acidiferrobacterales bacterium | reverse complement strand
CATTTTTTGAAGCCTCAAGGTGTCTACTTTCTCCAAAGCGGACGTTTTTAGTATCTTGATAATCGTCCGCTTTGAACACAATTTTATTAGGGGTTCCACCCCGCTCTTTCAAAGCCTAGTGCAGTAAATAAAGTGAGATTTACAATCAGTTTGTCATCGACTCCTTGCGATTCCTGAGACCTATTCTTAGATAGAGTCTCCTCAAGAAATATAACCCATTGATATTATTATGATAAATGGCTGTTATTTGGTATAATGGTGCACGGAAATTGAGCCAACTTCACCGAAAAGCGTGCACCTATGATTCGTCATCGCAACCACAAACAACTGAGCATCGCCGAATTTGACTGGCCGTTTCAAACGGCACTCGATGAGAACAACCGCTGGGTCAAGATGAGCCAGTGCATTCCCTGGGACGACCTAGCGCAGGGTTATTATCAATGTTTATCGGTTAGGCAGGGTCGTCCGGCGAAAGATGCACGCTTGGTGATCGGGGCCATGATCGTCAAGCACAAACTGTGTCTGTCCGATGAAGAAGCGGTGCAGCAGATCCAAGAGAACCCGTACCTGCAATACTTCGTGGGACTGGCGGGTTATCAGATGACGGTTCCGTTTGTCCCGTCGTTGTTTGTCGAGATCCGCAAGCGCATGGGCCAGTCGGTGTTTGAGGTTTTCCAACGCGCCCTCATTGAGGCGGTGGAAAGCGTGAAAGCGAGTAAAAAGTCCGGCCCCCCGAGTCAGCCAGAGAAGCCGAACAAACGGACACAACCAGATCATGATGATGATCCACCCTCGTCGGAAGGCGGTGGTGGCGCCGGAGAAGACGCAACGCAGCCCGAACGCCATGGCAAGCTGATCCTGGATGCCACGGTGGCCGAACAGGCGATTCGCTATCCCACCGATTTGTCGCTGGTCAATGAAGCGCGCCAGTTCAGTGAGCAGATCATCGACACGCTGTATCCCGAGACCGGGCTGAAACGGAAACCACGCACGTATCGTGAGAGGGCGCGCAAGGCCTATCTTGCGATTGTGAAACAAAGACGACCGGGTAGAGCCGTCCGCCGTCGCGGGATCAAGCAACAATTGCAATATCTACGGCGCAATCTGGGCCATATCGAGCGGTTACTGTCACACTTCCCGCTAGGCACGAAGCTGCCCTTGCCCCGTTGGCTATTGTATCGCTACTGGGTGATTCAGCATTTGTACGAACAGCAGTGGCAGATGTACCGTGACAAGAGTCGTCGCTGTGATGATCGCATCTGCAGTATCAGTCAACCGTATGTACGCCCGATGGTGCGGGGCAAGCAGGGCAAGGCGGTGGAGTTTGGTTCGAAGCTCAGTGTCTCTTTGAGCGGGACGGGACTGGTCCGGGTGGATCATCTGCGCTGGGATGCGTTTCATGAAGGGCTTGATCTGAAGAGCCAGGTTGAAGCCTATCGAGTGCGTTATGGCCATTATCCCGAAAGTGTCTTGGGCGATCCGATTTACGGTACGCGAGATAACCGGCGTTATCTCAAGGGGCGTGGAATCCGTTTTGCCGGCAAACCATTGGGCCGGCCCAAGAAGGAAACAGACGCAAACCGCGACGAGTTCAAGCGACGGAAAGCACAGCGACGAGAAGAATATCTACAACGCATTCCGATTGAAGGCAAGTTTGGTCAGGGCAAGAACGGCTATCGCCTGAACTACATTCGGGCCAAGCGCGCTGACACCTCGGTAGCCTGGATCAACAGTATCTTCCTGGTGATGAACCTGCTGATCCTGTTGAGGATCTTTTTTGCGCGCCTAATACAGGTCCGTGCGGCGGTTCTATTACAGCAATGGCGAGATACGAAGAGACTGTTTGGTTATCTACGGGCGACGGAATCAAGCGCCGATGTCGTTTTGTGTCAAATGGCGACGCCCTGACTTTTTGAGCAAACTCTAGCTAGAGGTCGGAGGGAAAAGAAATACCCTCAAAAGAAGAGAACTAGCGAATAGCTGGAGGAGCTATTTTTGACATCTGGAAGGACCGATCAGGAGGCACACCAGGAAACAGACCAACTAAGCTCAGTCCTTCACCTCCGGTTAACAACCTACGCCCCTAGAATCATGTGGTCAATTGACACCAATAGTGTTGGTGTTGTTGCTCGCATCAGCCAAAAGACGACCCTACGCAAAGCCTTATTCTATGCGGGTTTCAGAGGGGGTGTGTCGCGTTCGGTTAATTGGAGAAGAATCGGCTGAAATCGTTACACAGCAA
>CAXMNC010000154.1:0-6681 GCA_964194625.1 Acidiferrobacterales bacterium | reverse complement strand
CCACTTCCATTGCTGTCCCTGTAGACACCGGCGTGCACGTTTGAGCTCAGCTGGCACGCTGGTCAGTATGTCGTTGACTGGCAACCCTTCAATCACCGACTGTGCGCCGCCAATATGATCGTTATCGCCGTCACTAATGATGAGCATATCGACATGGTCTACACCTTTGTTACGCAAGTACGGAACCACGACAGCGCGCCCGGTATCAAATCGTTTGCTGAACCGCGGCCCCGCATCGTACACCAAGGTGTGGTGTTGCGTTCGCACTATCGCGGACAACCCCTGTCCCACATCTAATAGAGCAAACCATACCTCCCCGGCCCCAGGGCTTGGTGGTCGCAGCAGCAACATCGGCAACAGCCATATCGCTCCAACCCATCGCCCAGGCCAACCCCATGGCGCAAGTAATACGGCAATACCAATGAGCGCACAGGCGAAAGCCCAGCCAGCCGGATGATGTTGTACCCATACAGCCTTTGAAAAACCAGCTAGATATTCCAGTATTGTCCAGGCGATGTGGAGCAGCGACGCTGCGAACTGAAGGATGTAGCCCGCCAACATCTCCGGTATAAACATCAAAGCGAGCGAACCGCTCAGCGTCGCGGGCACGACCAGCAGGCCAAAAAAGGGCACTGCGAAAAGATTGGCGATCGGCCCGATCAAAGAGACCTGCTGAAACAATACTAAGGTTAATGGTAGTAAACCAATTCCGATCGCTAACTGCATAGTTCCCAATCTGCGCCAGCGGCTTCTACCATCGGTACGGCCGTGCAGAAACATGGTAATGACGGTCACCGCTGCAAACGACAACCAAAATCCTGCGCCTATGACCGCGAAGGGATCGTGAATCAACACCAATAAGAGAGCTACCGACAGCACGCGCGTAGGCGAGACACGCCGGTCAATTAACATTGCGCCCATAGCCACTGCCAACATGATCATGGCACGTTGTGTTGGTACGGAAAATCCAGCGAGGGCGGCATACAATACCGCCGCTATCATTCCCATCACGGCGCCGACTTTTGGTGCCGGCCAGCGTAACACCCACGGACCTCGTAGGCTCCACAGCAGACGTGTCACCAAATACACAAATCCTGCGATTAGCCCTATATGCAAACCGGAGATTGCTATCAGATGGTTGGTACCTGTTCGTCGTAATGTATTCCATTGCTCGTTTGTTACGCCGCGTCTATCGCCATTGACAAGTGCGACCATCATGCCCGCCAATGGATTGTCAGCAAGTGAGGCTCGCATTCCATTGCCTAGCCACTGGCGTAATCGTCCAACGCTATAAAACCCATGCCCCCGGGAAAGTAACTGCGCTGACTCATTCTGTCTGATATAACCGATCGCGCGAATACGCTGTTGAAACATGTGCCCCTCATAATCAAAACCACCGGGATTCTGAAAACCATGCGGCCTTTTTAGTCGCACCACAAAGTGCCAGCGTTGGCCGACCACGAACTGTTTGTCGTCGCGATAGCTATTAAGGAGCGCTTTGTTCGGGATCTGCACAACACGCCCACGATGCACCGCACTCTCGATGTCGAAGACAAAGCGCGCGCCACGTTCCGTAGACTGGGGTATGTCGGCAACAAACCCCGCCACGTGCAGATCCTGCCCTTCAAGACCGGGCGGTAGTGCGTCGCCTAGGATCCATCCAGCACGCAACGTGGCCCATAAAACACCGCTGACAAAAAACAGGCCGACTAACCAAACTGGATTCCGCAAGGATAGCCACCCGAGCAACACCACCAACGGCGTCAACCATAACGATGGCAGCTGCGTTAGCGACTGAACCAACAGGATGCCAAGCAAGAATGCGATTGCACAGATGCGCACGGTCGTCCCTTTACACGCCGTAGGCGGTACGGATGCTAAAGGTGATCCGAGAAGTTAAAGTTTCGTTGCGAGGGAACCGACTTATGATCCTTCGACCACGACTCCTCCCAGGGATCTTCTTCTAGTCGTCTTACGAGCGACAATATACACTATCTGTACTACACGAAAATACCGATCGCGCATGGCCAGAAAATTCATAAGGCGCTACTTGCCGGATAGACACACGATCCGCGGATATAAGCCGTTGCGCGTGTTCGGGAGGTTATTACATGATCCAAATATCTGGCATCTAAACCGCTATTCGACATCCGGTGCGGTTGCCGTCGGTCTATTTATGGCGTTCATGCCGATACCCTTCCAGATGGTCGCGGCCGGTGGGCTCGCTATCATGCTTCGCCTGAACTTGCCTCTGGCTGTTGCATTGGTATGGGTTACGAACCCAATCACGATCCCGCCTTTATTTTTGTTTTGTTACAAGATTGGTACATGGGTGATCGGCAATGTAGACCAGGGAGTTGCATTTGCTTGGTCTTGGGCGTGGTTTCGGGCCGAGCTTCTACAGCGGTCTGAACCGCTTCTCGTAGGTTGCTCAATTGTCGGCTTCCTCTCAGCGCTAGCTGGATACGTCAGCGCGCGCACGCTTTGGCGTTGGCACGTTATCCGGGCATGGGAAAATAGAAAACGCCAACGAGCGAGGAATCGACGCGCGAATTCTTAAGTTAATTCAGGTTATGCCTTGTTACGGTAGCCCCTTATATGAGCCTCCGTGCCAGCCAAACCGTCACTTGCATGCACTGCATCCGCGACTTCCTTCAGGACGCCATCTTCCAACTTCACGACTCGATCAACTTGCGCTGCTAGTTTCATGTCGTGCGTTACGATTACGAAACTTGTTGCAAGTTCCCGGTTGAGATCGAGCATTAGGTCATAAACGCTGTCTGCATTTCGCCGGTCGAGATTCCCGGTTGGCTCATCGGCGAGCACACACAATGGTCTCGTTACCAATGCCCGTGCCACTGCCACCCGCTGACGCTCGCCGCCCGAGAGCTCGCCTGGTTTGTGGCGCAGCCGATCGTCCAGGCCGACCTTGGCCAACATCTCTCGTGCCCTGCTCTGTGCTTCGCTGGCGGCTACACGTCTGATAAGCAAAGGCATGGCGGTATTTTCGAGGGCACTAAATTCTGGCAGCAAGTGATGGAACTGATAGACGAATCCCAACTTACGGTTGCGCAAATGCCCGCGTTGAGTGTCGTTCAATTCCGACATGTCCACGCCGTCTACTTCGACCATGCCGGCAGTCGGTCGATCAAGCCCGCCGAGTAGATGTAATAAGGTGCTTTTTCCAGACCCTGATGCTCCGACGATAGCTACTTGCTCCCCTTTTCCTAAACGTAGGTAAACGCCATTCAGTACATCGACGTTAAACGACGCCTCACTAAAGGTTTTCGTTAGCCCAGTGCAACGGAGAACAAGATCGTTGTTCATTCGTATCGCAACGCCTCTGCGGGTTGTACCTTTGCGGCACGGCGCGCTGGATAAAGTGTCGCCAGTAAACCCATCGCCAAGGACACGCCAGCAATCATAGTCACATCCTGCCAGTGTACCCGAGAAGGCACATCGCTAATGTAGTACACATCTGGCGCTAAAAAAGTAGTGTTGAATAGGCTCTCTATGAAATGAACAATCTCTCCGACGTGTGATGCAAGCAAAACTCCAGACACACTTCCCACGAGTGTGCCCACAAGTCCGATGACCGTTCCTTGCACCATAAAAATAAGCATAATGCCTGCCGCACTAACACCTAGTGTTCGCAATATAGCAATATCCGTTTCTTTGTCCGTCACTACCATCACCAGCGTTGAAACAACGTTAAAAGCCGCCACAGCTATGACCAACAACATAATGATGAACATGACTGTCTTCTCCATTTTCAGAGCGCGGAAGAAATTAACGTGTTGCTGTGCCCAGTCACGAGAACGATACTCGTCCCCCAACATATTCTGGATTTCTCGGCTTACGCGTGGCGCCAAATCTAGATGGTTTAGTTTTAAGCGCAGACCGCTGACCTGATCGGGCATCCGATAGAGCTTAGCGGCATCGCTGATGTGGACCAAAGCCCACCCGCTGTCATACTCGTACATGTCGACATCGAATATACCGACGACTCGAAATCGCTTCGAACGCGGCACTACGCCCACTGGGGTCGCTAACGCCTGCGGAATAACCAACGCAACACGCGAGCCAATGGGTGCATCCAGTTTCCACGAGAGCTCTTGTCCCAGCACTATGCCAAACTCCCCAGGCTGGAGATTGCTTAAGTCCCCGACCGTCATCTTCTGATCCAGGTCGGAAACCTGAGGCTCCTCTGAAGGTAAGATCCCTCGGATGAGGACCCCACTAGCCGCCTTGCCATGCACGAGCATCCCTTGACCCACTATGTAGGGGGCACGGCCGCTAATTTCTGTGTGGCTTGTTACTTTGGCCGCAACATCACGCCAATCACGAAGCCCACCATTAGCCTCGGTTATTGTCACGTGTGATACAAATCCTAGGATTCTGGCGCGAAGTTCCTCGCCAAACCCGTTCATTACAGACAACACGGTAACGAGCGCGGTGATCCCGACGACAATCCCAAGAATAGAAATGAGTGAAATGAAGGAGATGAAAAGATTGCGGCGTTTGGCGCGCGTGTAACGCAGACCAACGAAGAGCTCAAATGGTCGAATCATAGGGCCTTATTGGTACACTTCCGATGTACGTCAATACTAGTGCCACTAATATTCCTGTTCCGACAGCCGCCTCTGGTCTGTTTGCCCAGATAGTTGCACCAGACCAACGCCATTGACAGCCATGATCGTCGTAGAAAGCGGTTTTGACAAGCGTTTTAACTCTGCAATCACTTCGTTCGCCTGTTCTCCGACCAGAGGTTGGGGCTGGAAGACGAGCTCGATATTGTCAACGCTCACAGGAATCAATCTTACTTCCGACACCTTTGCGCCTTGTAAGTTTAGTAACGCAATGATACTTCGCGTCGCCTTGCGACTATACGATCCGAAGACAAAGTTGCCTAGGCTATAAAGGATAATGCCGTTTTTGTAGTGTTCTATGCCCTGCAAAATATGGGGGTGATGACCCAATACCACCGTCGCACCGCTATCAATAGCGGTGTGAGCCAGTTTCGATTGGTAGTCGCGTAACTCGGTGGTGGCCTCACGGCCCCAATGGAACGACACCACGACCACATCTGCCTGCTCTCGGGCAGCGGCCACGTCTGCACGGACATGGCTTGCGTGCCCAAAGGCGGTCCCAGGGCGTTGGCCCTGTGCCCAAAAGCTTTCAGGAAAAGTCAGCGAGTAGGCAAGAAATCCGAGCGTATAATCACCGCTTCTTACGAAAGCGGGTCGTCTCGCCTGCTGCTGGTTCATGCCAGCCCCGGCATGCTGGATACCAACCCCATCAAGCGCTGCTATTGTTTGTTTAAGCCCCTCGACGCCGTAATCCATGGTGTGGTTATTGGCCAACGACACAACCGTGAAGCCGGCCGCCGCCAAAACCGGCGCCACCTTGGCCGGTGGCGATCTGAACACATAACGCTTGTCGGGCTCGGCTTGGCCGGCGTCCGTCAACGGGCCTTCCAAATTACCGAACACCACATCGGCTTGGCCAAGAATAGGCCGGACCAATGCGAACGGGTAATCATATCCCTCACGCCTTAGCTCCGGTGCCGCACTGCCGCCGAGCATAATATCTCCCACCGCTGCCAACTGGAGCGTCGCGGGTTCCGGTTCGATGGCCGCCGGCGGCGTTACTTCGGTCGGCGCCGGCACGATGATACTTGGCGTCGGTGCCGGGATGATCACTTCGGGTGGCGGTCTTGATACGGCCGCCGGCGGGTCCGCGGGCGCGGGTGGCGGGGGCTCGGGCACCAATGGCGCAGAACTGCATGCCGCCACCAGCGCACAGGCCACAGCCAGGACTAGCTGACGCGCCGCTACGTTAGCAGCGAGCCGGGGCAGATTTAGGGGGTTCATTCTGGGCGTCGTGTAGCACCGTCCGTGGTATCGCCGGCCCTGGCCCCGAGCCTTTCGAGCGCCGCTTTCAGGGCCGGGTCCTTGATATCCGCGGCCACCGCCTTAATCACCCTGGTGCTGGCTTCAGATAATCGTGCCTGGGGTCGATTATTGTCTGTAGGTCTGGTCTGCGACAGCGGCGCCACGCGTACTCTCAGCTCCGCCAAGTCTTCGAAGAACCGGTCTTGGCGTAGAGTTTGCATAGCCTGTTTTTGTTGGTGCCGCAGGCGATTGGCCCACACGGATGAATCTGCGTGCACCAGCAACCTACCCGCCCGGTAGCTCGTGGGGTGGGTATGCGCTGCTAGCGGCAGCTCAATGCGGTCATTCCACACGGACTCGAGTTGATGCGCAATATCGCGCTCATGACTCCATCGTGTAAATACGTGACCTGATAGATAGTTACATAAATTTTTTAGAGTCATTTATAGATCATGAATTAGTCTAAATGGACGCCACCCAGTGCAGCGTCTATAACTGTAAGGGCATGAATATTATCCTAATTCCCGAAGGGTTCCGAAAGGGCCAGATTGCCAGTCTCTCCCACCGCCAACTCGGCGTCATGGCCGTGGCCGGATTGGTGGTATTGCCGTTGGTGATCGGGGCCGTATTATATCGTATCCACGACCGATTACGGGGCGACACCGGCCCCGCCGCCGCCGTGGTCGCGGTCCATCGACAAGAGCTCGCGGGCCACCGGGCCGCCATTGCCGCCACGCGGGCCCGTACCGAGACCCATATCAATGCGCTGGCCCAACGCTTAGGTCAA
>CAXMNC010000153.1:0-53215 GCA_964194625.1 Acidiferrobacterales bacterium | reverse complement strand
GTGCTGAGGTTTCCCCGAATTTGACTCCATTCACACTAGGCGTTTCCGGCCTAGGTGCTCAAACAATATAAGTCCCTTGCGTCTACCAATTCCGCCACCCGGGCAGTCTAGGGTTGGCGCGGCCTAGTCTAACGGATTGCCAGGAGGCATGCAGCAAATGAAGGAGAATGGAGGCTGGGGTCGGAATCGAACCGGCGTACACGGCTTTGCAGGCCGCTGCATAACCACTCTGCCACCCAGCCCAAAGGGGCCTCAAATAAAAAAAGGGAAGCGGGCTATTTTTGTTTGTCGCCTTCCCTTTTTGCGGAACTGGAGCGGGAAACGAGACTCGAACTCGCGACCCCAACCTTGGCAAGGTTGTGCTCTACCAACTGAGCTATTCCCGCAGCATCTCAAAGTATTGTAAGCAAGGCCGGTGGGGAGTCAACCCGCGCCCACTCATTGCCTGGGGCCAGATCCCACGAGCGCCGGCCACGCCGCGCGTAGATAAATAAGCATCGACCATAAGGTCAAGCCAGCTGCGAGATAAAGCAAGCCCTCGCCGAGGGTAAACACATCGACGCCCAGTATCGGTTGGTCCAACAACAAAAAAGGGATGGCCACCATCTGTGCCACGGTTTTCAGCTTACCTATTATAGAAACCGCGACGCTTGAGCGTTTGCCGGCCTCCGCCATCCATTCACGCAGCGCCGATACCGCGATCTCGCGACCAATGATCACTAACACGACGATAGAGAACAGGCGCGTATCGAGCACCTGGGCGTGGACACTTTCATCCGAGACGAGCAGTATCAACGCGGCCGCTATCATCAGTTTATCGGCCACCGGATCGAGAAATGCCCCAAACCGCGATATCTGATCGAGCTTGCGCGCCAAGTAGCCATCCAGCCAATCGGTCAGTGCCGCTAGTACGAAGATCAACATCGCCAATACATGCGCATGTCGATGCGGTAGATAATAGGCTATCACCAGCAGCGGGATCAGTATGATGCGCAGATAAGTAAGCAGATTAGGCACGCTTAGGAGCATTACTCAGGGCTCCTGCTGTGAAAAGTATCGTAGATTCGCTGTGCCAACGCGGGACTGATTCCTGGAACGCGGGAGAGATCTTCCACCCCGGCACGTGCTACTTCGCGCATGCCACCGAGTTTTTTCAATAATGTTTGACGGCGTTTATTACCAATACCTGGAATCTCTTCCAGGGGCGAAGTCGTACGTTTCCTATCCCGCTGTAGGCGGTGGGCAGTAATCGCAAATCTATGGGCCTCGTCGCGTACCTGCTGGATCAAATGAAAGGCCGGAGAATTTGGATCTAACATGAAGGGATTGCGCGAACCGGTCAGGAAAAGTTTTTCCTTGCCGGGCCTTCGCTCTTTTCCCTTGGCGACCGCGATAAATCTGATTCCTTCTATCTGCAGTTCCTCGATGGCCGATTCTGCCTTCGCCAACTGGCCCTTGCCACCATCAATCAGTAGGAGATCTGGAAGTTTACCCTCGCCCTCTTTCAAGCGCCGGTACCGGCGGGTAAGCGCCTGTTCCATCGCTGCATAATCGTCGCCAGGTTTCACGCCGTTTATATTGAAGCGGCGATAGTCGGATTTTACCGGCCCGTTGATGTCGAATACCACACACGAAGCGACGGTCGATTCACCAAAGGTGTGACTAACATCGAAGCACTCGATGCGCTCTGGCACTGCATCTAACGAGAATGCCTCCTGGAGGGCATCAAAACGTTGTTTGAGGTTGGCCTGACTCGCTAGATGGCGTCGCAGACCCTCATGGGCATTGGTTTCTGCCATCTTCATCCACCCTTTAACCACGCCGCGCGTCGCGGTGGCGATAGAAATTCGTTTTTTTGCTTGTTTCGAGAAAACCTCTTCTAGCAACAGCTTACTGGGAATCGAGCGATTCACGTACAGCGCGGGTGGCATGGATTTTCCCAAATAATATTGGGGTAGAAACGCAGCCAAGATCTCGTTGGGATTAGTCGTCGTCGCCACCTTCAGGTAAAACGCCTTATCGCCAAGGTTATGGCCGCCACGAATAAAATTGACCTGTATGCAAGCCGCATCCTGCCCAACGACGATTGCAATCACATCAGCGTCACCCGCATCTTGCGCCACATATTGTTGCTCTTGGATGCGTCGCAAAGAGCGGACGCGATCCCGATAGAGGGCCGCCATCTCGTAGTCCATCTGCTCCGACGCATCATCCATTTTTTTGACCATTTCATCGACCAATGCCTGGCTGCGCCCCTCTAGAAACATTGCCGCATGCCTTATGTCCTCGCCATAGGTCTTTTCGTCGATAAGCCCTACGCAAGGCGCGGAACAGCGCTTTATTTGGTATTGTAGACACGGACGTGAACGATGCCGGAAGAAACTCTCTTCACATTGCCGGACCTGAAAAACCGTTTGCAACATACTAAGCGTTTCACGCACGGCCGACGCCGACGGGTAAGGACCAAAATATCGAAATCCCTCTTGTTTGCTTCCACGATAGAACCCTAGCCGTGGGTAGTCGTGCGTCGATAGTGAAATGTAGGGATAACTTTTGTCATCCCTCAGTAATACGTTGTAGCGTGGCCGCAATGACTTTATTAGGTTATTTTCGAGCAGAAGAGCTTCACCTTCTGTGTGCGTAATCGTGACGTCGATGTCTGTCACCAAACGCATCATTGATGTCAAACGCGCAGATAGACCGCGCCTGCGGAAGTAGCTGGATACACGCTTTCGCAGGTCTTGTGCCTTGCCAATGTACAGCACCGAACCGTCTTTGCTTAACATGCGGTAAACACCCGGTGCGGTAGGAAAATCCTTAACCAGTGCTTTGTGATCAAGTTGAGAGACGGATGTCATTGCGAGAGGATTTTTTCTACCTTGGTGAAAACGTCTCGGAACATCTGCCCAGTCAGTCGCCGGGTTTGGGTGTTGTAGCGACTGCAATGGTAGGAATCAAGTAATTGGGGTTTACCCGATAACACATGGTGTCGGCCATGGGCGAAGGCATGCTCCGCTTGTCGCAGGCCGAGTGCCTTGACGACTGCTTTGTGGGCGATGATCCCCAAAGCCAGAATCACACCATCTTTGGGCATGGCCGCTAGTTCAGCTTGCAGGTATTGGTTACACATGTTGACCTCGGCCGCCATGGGCTTGTTTTCCGGCGGCAGACACTTGACCGCGTTAGTGATACGACAGTTAATAAGTATGAGCCCATCGTCGGCAGCGGATGCAACAGGTGCGCTGGCAAAACCATACGCGTGCAGCGTCTCGTAAAGCATGATACCGGCGAAATCGCCGGTAAAAGGCCGCCCTGTTGCATTGGCGCCATGCATTCCAGGCGCCAACCCGACTATGAGTAATCGGCTAGACACCGGCCCGAAAGGTGCCACCGGTCGCGCATGGTAGTTTGGATAATCGCGTCGAACCTGATCGAGATGGCGAGCTAGCCGGGGACAGGCGCGGCACTTCAGGTTGAATTCCGGCATATACCAGTTCGTAGGGCCTACTTTCAGCTAGAAACCAGTTCAGTGTCGATCTCTAAGTCTCTGATTTAACCTAGAATCATAACTGTCAGTTAGGCAACATGGACCGGCTGTGCGGCGCGGCCGAGTCAACAATAGCACTGGCGGCCTCAGGATGCCGAAATAGTACCGGCTTGCTAGAATCCGCCATCCTAACGAATTTTGATAGTGGAACAACCATCAAGATGAAGATTTCGGCCTTCGAGATCAAAGTGGGCAATCTGGTCGAATACAATGGAAAGCTGTGGCGAATCCACAAGAAACAGCACGTGAAACCTGGTAAGGGCGGCGCGTTTGTCCAGGTTGAAATGAAGGACATAAACGCTGGTACCAAGCTTAATGAACGTTTCCGCTCCGAAGACAAGATCGAAAAGGCGCATGTGGAGGCCCGCAGCATGCAGTACCTCTACCAAGATGGCAGCGGCCACGTATTTATGGACAACGACAGCTACGAGCAGATGACGCTTTCCGATGATGACCTAGAGGGCCAGATGGGTTATCTGCTTCCAGACACCGAGGTGCAGATAAGCTTTTATAATGAACAGCCATTGGGTATAGAGTTGCCGGCCAACGTTGTGCTCGAAGTCACGGAAACCGAACCTACGGTTAAGGGGCAAACGGCTGCGAGCTCAGGAAAGCCCGCCAAATTGGAGACAGGCCTGACGGTGACAGTACCGGCGTTCATAAGTGCCGGCGATCGAATAAAAATCAACACAGAGACGGGGCAGTACGTGGAGCGCGCGTAGCCACTTACTTCGCAATATTGGTTCCGTAGAAGATGCCCGCCATTTCTCGCTTCAGCCGTTGTGTGACGGTTCGCTTTTCCTGTGAAGTTAAATCATCTTCATTGATTGCGAACAAATAATCATCCAGCTTGAAGTCTTTGATCATCATCTTGGTATGGAACATGTTCTCCTGATACACATTCACGTCAATGGCCTGGTAGCAATTTAGCGTGTGCTTATCTATGAAATTTTGAATTGAATTGATCTTATGGTCGATGAAATGCTTGACACCTCTTACATCACGCGTAAACCCACGTACACGGTAGTCGGTAGTGACAATATCGGACTCGAAGCTATGAATCAGGTGGTTCAGCGCCCATAACGGCGAGATTTCGCCACAAGTTGTCACGTCAATATCGACGCGGAACGTGCTGATGCCGCTATCCGGGTGCCTTTCTGGATAGGTGTGGGCGGTGATATGGCTTTTATCGAGATGGGCGACAATCGTGTCTGGCAAGGGGCCGGGCATTGTCGCCTCATGGTGGGCATCCGACTCCGGCAACTCCGAGATCAGCATCGCGACGCTCGCGCCTTCAGGTTCGTAGTCCTGATACGCGATATTCAAGATATTGGCGCCGATAATGTCGGAAACTTCTGACAGTATCGTCTTGAGGCGCGCCGAATTGTATGCCTCGTCGATATAGGCAATATATTCGGTCTGCGACGCCTCACTGTTAGCGTAACAGATGTCGTAGATATTGAAGCTTAGCGATTTGGTGAGGTTGTTAAAGCTTTCAAGTCTCACCTTTTTGGGCCGGATCCGCTCCACGATAGCTCTCCACAAGGCTCGTAGCCGGTTTCGCCGGCCCGCGCCGGCGTGAGCCCCTATTGTATACTGCTAGGCAACGCCAAGCACGCTCTCGCGAGCCTGCTGATAACTACTATCCGCTAGTAGGTCTTGGCGCCCTATTTTGCCGTGGCCATGCATGCGTGCTAGCCGAATATGCGCGGTCGGCTCGTCGTGTGATTCGAGCTTGTCCAAAATTTCATCCGTGCCCATAGTATCGTTACAAATAATCACCATGTCGCACCCGGCCCCAAGTGCCGCCCGTGCTCGATCAGAAGCACTCCCGGCGACATCGGCCCCCGCCATCGACAAGTCGTCACTGAACACCGCCCCCTGAAACTGGAGTCGTTTGCGCAGGATGTCTTTAATCCAAACGGCCGAAAAACCGGCCGGCTGCGAATCAACACGAGGATAAGTGACGTGGGCGGTCATGATGGCCGCCAGCCCATAGTGAATCATGCGTTCAAAGGTGACCATATCCTCGTTGTAGATGTCTGCGTAGTCGCGTTCATCGACAGGTAATATTAAGTGAGAGTCACCTTCTACACTGCCGTGGCCAGGGAAATGTTTGCCGGTTGATGCCATACCGGCGCGTTTCATGCCATTCATGTAGGCATGGGCCATATCTGCGACTATATCAGGGCCTTTATGAAATGCCCGATCGCCAATTACTGTGCTTATATCCCGATCCAAGTCCAGCACCGGCGCGAAACTAAAGTCCACCCCCGCCGACCGTAATTCAGTGGCCATCACCCAACCGCAGGTCTCTGCAAGTTGTGTGGCGTGGGCGCGATCTTTGTCGTAAAGCATGCCCAGGCCTCTAGCTGGTGGGAGGCATGTGAAGTCTTTGCGGAACCGTTGAACACGCCCACCTTCTTGGTCTACCGCGATCAGTAATTGGGGATCGCGCAGGCCATGGATCTCGTTCGTTAATGCCTCGAGCTGACCAAGTGACTCATAATTGCGCTCAAAAAGGATAACGCCGCCCGTCAATGGGTTCAGTAATCGCTCGCGCTCGGCTGTCGTCAGCGCCGTTCCAGCCAAGTCGAACATCATGGGCCCCAAGGACATAGTGTTGGCTACCCGAGAATCGTGACAAGAGTACCTGGCGGGACTCGGTCGAACAATTTGATCACTTCTTGGTTACGCATCTTTATGCAACCGTGAGAGCTTGGGACACCTATTTGGTCCTCGTCTGGCGTGCCATGGATATAGATATGACGGCGCATAGTATCGACATTGCCAAGTCGGTTCTTGCCCGGCTCTAGGCCACTTAACCAAAGTATTCGCGTCAGAATCCAGTCGCGTTGCGGATACAGGGCTCTAAGCTCTGGTGAATAAGTTTCGCCGGTCGATCTACGAGCCACAAACACGGTATTGAGTTGTTGAGCAGCACCGATTTTTGCGCGAATAACATGCTCACCGCGCGGCGTACAATTACTACCCATTTGCTCTCCCACACCGTTCTTGGCTGTAGACACTTGTGTTTGCATCAGGGCGTCGCCAGTTTCATCATACAACGTCAGTGTCTGGCTCGGAATATCGATCCTGATCGTGCGAGTCATCGTGCAGTTTTGCTAGGTGCGGCCAAAATGCGCCATCGACTCAACATGGCTGGTCTGTGGAAACAGGTCCATAACGCACGCGCTCATTAAACTATAACCCAGTTTATGTACAAGATATTCGCTATCTCTGGCTAGAGTCGCTGGATGACAAGAGATATAAAGGATTTGCGTTACCGTCTCGGCCTTGAGATTTTTGATAACCGTCATCGCGCCATCGCGCGGCGGATCCAATAGCATCTTGTCCACATTGATACTGCTCTCTGGCAGCGATATCTTCGCGTCGTAAAGGTCTGATTGATGGAAAGCGATATTCGTCAGTCCATTATGCGTAGCGTTGTCGCGTGCTTGGGCGAGCGACGCTGAATTTACCTCGATACCGGCCACCGAGGCTGCGTAGCGCGCCAAGGGTATCGTGAAGTTACCGACACCGCAAAAAAGATCGAGTATGTTTTCGTTGGGCTGTGGATTGAGTAGCTCTATGGCGCGGCCTACCATTTGCCGGTTAACATTCGCGTTGACCTGCGTGAAATCCGTGGGTTTAAACCGAAGCTCAATATCGTGCTCCGGCAACCGATAGCTCAGTAGAGGTGCCTCTGCTGGCCATAGGGCGTGCGTGGATGTCGGCCCATGGGGCTGAAGATGAATCTGCACGGCATGACACACGCCGAAATCCACCAGATGCTTGTGATCCTGTTCAGTGAGTGGGGTGAGATGCCTAAACACGAGCGCACTGTCCTCATCGCCAGCGGCTACCTCGATCTGTGGCAGGCGATCGGGATGCGATAGCGACGCCACCAGTTTAGGCAAGTAGGGCAGCAACCGTGCCAACCGTGGATCTAAAGTCTTACAGTCAGCTAACGGGGTGACAAAGGATTTTTTTCGTTCATGAAAGCCAACAAGCACGCCGCCCTTCTTTGGTACTAAACGTACGCTCAACCGTGCTTTGCGTCGATAACCCCATGCGGGACCGGTCAACGGCGGCAGCCAATGTTTTGGGCTAACATTGCCGATACGTTCCAAATTCTCGCGCAGGATTTTCTCCTTGGCTTGGATTTGGGCATCGGCTTGTAGGTGTTGCAGCACACACCCGCCACACGTTCCAAAGTATTGACATTCAGGATGAGTAACGCGATTTCGTGCTGGTTCAAGAATTTGAACTACTCGGCCAGCATCATAGTTGCGTCGCCTCGAGGTATATTGGAAAGAAACGCGCTCGCCAGGCAATGCGCCGTCAATGAAAACAACTTTACCGTTTACACGTGCGACACCGCGGCCATCATAATTTAGTGTGTCGACGGTCACGATGTCGGTCTGGTGTTTCTCTGGCGACGCGATGTGTGCGACTCGGCTGGGCATGATCTAAGTTAGTAGCAAGTAGCAAGTTTGAAGTGACAAGTGAAAAATATTGAGGCCCTCACACTTGCTGCTTCCCACTTCGCGCTTGTTACTCGCGTTTAGCCTTGTCCCATTCATCGAGAAAGGCTTGCATGTGGGGTTTGCCTTCGTTCTTTAGGGTATCCCGGACTAGTTGTTGCTCTTGACCCCAACGTCTATGATCAAGATTCCCGCGCAGCAATTCCCAACGCAGATATATTAGATAAGTGTTCAATACATCTGTTTCACAGTAGTCACGTATCTCCTGTAGCTTACCAGCACAATAGTAATCCCAGACGTTCGCGCCACTCATACCCATTTTTCCAGGCAGCCCGAGTAGTGTGGCGATCTCGTTTAAGGGCGCCGCCGCCCGGGCCTGGTAGCCGGCCAGGACATCCATAAGGTCGGTGTGTCGCGCATGAAAGCGATTTAAGTAATTGTTCCAACGAAATTCTCGGTCATCATCCCCAGTATCCCAGTACCGCGACGCTGAGATACCATGTAACAGCGTGCGATAGTGCAACACTGGCAAGTCGAACTGACTGCCGTTCCATGAAACCAGAGTCGGTGTAAACTTATCGATGCCATCAAAAAATCGCCGGATAATCTCATCTTCCCCTGAATGAATCTCACCAAGTGACCAGATGCGTAAACTGTCACCGTGACGCAAAATGGTTGAAATAGCGACAATTCGATGGAGATAATGACGCAGAAAATCGGAGTCACCCGTCTCCTGCCGACGCTTTTCAAACATCACACGCCCGATATCGGCCTCGCTTAATCCATCAAGCCCATGCAGGCGACGGCCGGCATCTACATCGGGCACCGTTTCGATATCAAACACCAGCACATTCATTGTTCAGTGATCCGTGATCCGTGAACAGTTAACCGTGAAAATGCACAAAGACCTCGAAGCCTGGCAGGTTTCTATTGGTCTGGCGAGAAACATATATGCACTTAAGAGACTATCTGCTCCCTAAAACATAAGAACCTAGTTTCCGAGAATTAAGGACGTTCCGTTCACTAACAGGCCACGCTTTGCCGTTACGGATTACTGATCACCGTTCACGGATTACGGTTTACGGCTCAGCCGGTTCCATGTATTGGATGATAAGCTGCAAAGACGGATATCCTTGGTACTCGTTCACGTCGAGTTTATAGGCCACGTGGGCACGGGACCAATCCGGCGGTTCACCATCTGGTACGTGGTTAAATGCAATCGCGCCCACCACCCTCGCTTGATCGTGGGCTCGCACCGTCATCTTTAGATGTTTATCGCCCACCACGCTACGTTCGAGAATATCGAATTCCCCGTCGAATAATGGTTCTGGGAAGCCTTGCCCCCAAGGGCCGCCTGCCCGTACGAGGCCAGCGAACTCCAGCGTCAGCTCATTAGCCGTCAATTCACCGTCAGAAATAACTCTATCCTCTAGATCTTCGTCAGAGAGTCGCAGATCTACCTCTTGCTCGAAGGCCTGACAAAAAGCATCATATTTCGTCCGTTCCAGGCTCAACCCCGCCGCCATGGCATGGCCACCAAACTTGTATAACAGGTCCGGATGTCGCGCTGCCAGTGAGTCAAGGGTGTCGCGGATATGCAGGCCAGGAATCGATCGTGCAGACCCCTTGAGCTCATCCTCGCCGGCGGGTGCGAAGGCAATAACAGGCCGATGTACCCTTTCCTTAACTCGCGAAGCCACAAGCCCGATGATGCCTTGGTGCCAGCGTTCGTCAAATAGACACAGTCCTTTAGGTAAATCGGCCGTCAATCGAAGGGTGTCGACAGCATTTAAAGCCTGAGTCTGCATGTCTGACTCAATTGTGCGTCGTTCGTGGTTGAGCGCGTCGAGACGATGAGCCATTTCCTCAGCGGCGGCGTCATCATCTGTTAATAGGCAATCGATGCCAAGTGACATATCATCCAACCGCCCCGCTGCATTTAGGCGCGGTCCAACAAAAAAACCGAGATCGGTTGAAGTGGTCCGATGCTGCGCCCGGCCCGACACTCGTAGTAGCGCACGGATACCGGCACACATGCGGTTCCGATTGATCCGGGCTAGTCCTTGTCTAACGAGGATGCGATTATTGTGGTCCAGTGTAACCACATCTGCGACCGTTCCCAGGGCAACGAGGTCAAGCAACTGGGCCAGATTCGGTTCTTTACGATCGCCATTTGAAAACCAACCGCGCTGTCGTAAGTGCCCGCGAAGTGCCGTCATGACATAGAAGATCACGCCAACCCCCGCTAGATTCTTACTTGGAAAGGTATCCCCGGGTTGATTGGGGTTGACGATCGCATCGGCCGACGGCAACTGCGATGCTGGCAAATGATGATCTGTGATTAATACAGACATGCCCCGTTCATGGGCAGCACGTACGCCTTCAATACTCGAGATTCCGTTATCGACGGTAATCAATAGGTTCGGGGACTGTTCCGCCGCCAAGGCAACGATCTTCGGTGTCAGGCCATAGCCGTATTCGAAACGGTTGGGTACGACGTAGCCTACATATCGGGCCCCCATGGCCTTGAGTGCCCGTAGTGCGACAGCACAGCTCGTCGCGCCATCTGCATCGAAGTCGGCCACCACTAAAATATGCTGGTCACGTACGATTGCTGATGCCAATAGATCTACGGCAGCACCGATATTTTTTAGTAATTCCGGCGAGTGCAGTCGATTGAGAGAATGCTCGAGCTCTTCGGCCGACAAGACGTTGCGAGCCGCATAAATGCGGGCGAGAACGGGGTGTAATTCCTTAGGTAGCGCATGCTCACTCGTGTTGGGGCGACGACATATAACCTTTTTGCTAGTATTCATGCGCGACTTAACGGTATCGCTGCAAGGGCCGACTTCGCCGCCACCATCGACGCGTCGTTTTCGCATTCAGACGAAACTCACCCGTTTCCGAAATAAGCGATATGCTAGCTAGCTGCTTGCTATGCAGTCCGGCAATAAGTGGTGCTATCCAATTCCGCTCAATACCGTCGACAAATCGATGCCACTCGTCGAATGCACCATATTGCAATACCTCACGACCCTGATCGAGCACGAATAGATGATTCCCCGGCATGTTGCTTGAATCCAGCCAATCTTCTGCGCCACCGGGAACGTCTTTGGAGGGCGTTTGCGATAGACGCGCAAGGGCGAGGCTTACTGGTTCGCCACTCCAAACATGGCTCCATTCGGTATGTTTAAGTTCGGGCAGCCTGCCACCACCCCAAAACCACACGCTGTTGACAGACAGCGCCCCGCGACGTTCACGCTCCGCGTTTGTCTTTGCCGTATGCAGCAAGATCTGAACTTCGTTCAAGATCGTATGCCAAGTCTTATAGTCTTCGCCCCGTGGCAAACAATCGGTGATATCGCGGCCGATTACTGCCGGTAGCGGTACGGTATTTAACTTAGGGACAACAGTTGGTTTCAGGTACCAGCGATCGGGTCGGGCTGCCTTCAGCACCCACCCATCTTCTGCGTAGACCTCCATGATTTCCGAAACTAGCCCATCTGCTTCGTCTTGTGTAATACCTAGCACCTTGTTATCAGCGAGAATAAGTCGATCGCGATCGGCGCGTAGATGTACCGGGTCCGCCCGTAGCCACCAGCCTTTATCGATGACACCGAGATCCAGCGCCCGAGTCACCGGTGCTACCGGCAAATCCTGCTCTGCATCAACATCGATATCGAATAGTTCGAATATCATGGTTTCGAAATCGGAGGATCTCTCAATCTGTCGTCTGTCCGCGCGTGCTAGTAACATCTCTAGCGTTGGTGTCGGCGGCGATTCTGATGTACCGTCATCATTTGCCGAACTCTTAAGCCCGAGCAGACCCGGGATCACCAGACTGACATGTCTCTCGAACTGGTGGTCGATCGCAGGCATTGGAGTGGGTATTTGTCGTAGCTTAGCCCGAACGGACACTGTCCGCTTGCGACATCAGAGTTGAAAAGGAAGAACGAAACTTGCGTCGGACTTGGAAGGTCGTGTCAACGGCACCAGCGCGCTTGAGGCACACATTGATTATCTAAGTTATTGGTCACGATGTTGGCGCTGATGGCTGTTCCCTGCGATGTCTTGTTGATGATGATATTGACTCCCTTATCGCCGCGTTGAAAGGACATCTCGTAGGCTCGCCCGCCCGGCTGTGGCCCACCGTAATTCGTGTTTCGGGTCCAACCTTGTTTTGACATCGCGGTTTCGTAGTACGACACATTCGAGGCAACCGAAAATCGGTTGCTCAATATCAGAAGTTTAGCCAACTTGCCCTCACCCATCGATTCGACATCGGTCAAGACCTTACTCCCACCCAACCGCGGAAAATCATCGCCTGGCTTGGACGGTGCGTTACCCGATGGCAACATGGTAACCGCAATAAATCCTTGTGATCCTCGTGGATTGGCCGGCCGCACCTGTACCTTTAACGAGAAATTTCCGAACTGGGTACCGATAACGTTCCAGTTAGACAGATTTCCGGATTGCCGGCTGGCGCTGCCCCAACGGACGCGATAGAAGTCTAAGACTTCTCGTTGACTCAAGTCACTGGAGAAGTGCTGGATCTGCACGGGTAGGCCATTGAGCTTCATGTTCTTTCCGACCCATGCAACTTTGGATTCCGGCGGGGGCTCTATCGTGGGCCAAGCCACAGACGCACCCACATATGATGTCCAGGCCATGACTATTGCCACGAGAGCCAAGCGAAGTGACCTAGAAACAACTATCAGCACTCTTACCCCCTTAGACCAACCGCGCTGTGCCGAGCTACTGCAATCCGCCTGTAATCTTTGGGTTCCCTTCCGTTGGCGCTAATGCCAGCGTCCTGGCCGCCCGCGAGTATGCCATTGTGCAGGGCAATCGTCAGCTGGATTTTTATTTCCCGAAAGGGCGAGATAAATTGTCTTTTTATTTTAGATGCTTACTAAAACTATCTACCATTCTTCTTTAACAAAGCGGACAGCCGGCGTCAGTCCATATTATCAAGAATCGCGGCTCGCACTGAATCTAGCGTCGGCTTAACCTTCAACCTCGTCCCAGAACTCTGCTTGATGGCCGCGTCAGGATCTTTGAGGCCATGCCCGGTCAGTGTGCACACTACACGTTTACCTTCCGGTATCTTTCCCTTCTTGATGTCGTGTAACGCGCCCAGGAGCGAAATCGCCGACGCTGGCTCACAAAAAATACCTTCGCGCTGCGCCAACTCGTGCTGCATCTCAAGAATCTCTTCATCTCTAAATCTATCAAACCAACCATTGGAAGCCCTGCTCGCTTGCCAGGCCTTGTCCCAAGACTGGGGATCACCGATACGAATCGCCGTGGCCACCGTTTCTGGACGATCAACCTTCTGCCCTAGTATAAAAGGTGCCGCCCCAAAGGCCTGGTAACCTGCGAGCACTGGCCGAGAATCAGTTAGGCCAGCTTCCATATACTCACAATATCCCAGCCAGTGGGCGCTAATGTTCCCGGCGTTACCAACCGGCAGGCAATGATAATCGGGGGCTGTCCCAAGCGCATCGATGATTTCAAAGCTGATTGTTTTTTGGCCCTGTAGACGTAAGGGATTGATTGAGTTTACGATTGTTACTGGCGCTCGCTGGGCAACTTCTTTAACTAAACGCATGCCATCATCGAAGTTACCCTGGATTTGAATCACGACCGATCCATGCATCATCGCCTGGGCGAGTTTACCAAGGGCGATCTTGCCATCCGGGATGAGTACGAAACAGCGAATGCCCGCACGCGCTGCATAAGCAGCAGCGGCCGCCGAAGTATTCCCGGTAGACGCGCAAATGATGGCGCGACTGCCCTTTTCCACTGCCTTACTCACCGCCATCGTCATGCCTCGATCCTTGAATGACCCGGTAGGATTTTGGCCTTCGAACTTAACGTATAACTCAACCTCCTTGCCGAGTGGGCGCGGTATGTTGTCTAAGCGGATAAGCGGCGTGTCGCCTTCGTTCAGGCTAACAATCGGCGTGTCGTCGTTGACAGGTAAATACTTGCGATAATGATCTATGATACCCGTGTACATTTTTTTAGTCGTTAACCGTAAACTGTGAATCGTTAACCGTAAATCATGAACCACCACTACAAGGGATTCTTGACTGATCGCTTACTATAACGGTTCACGCGATGTGCATGGCAAGGATTGTTCCTACAATCCCTTTGCATTTCCTCCGTCCATGGAGGTCAGAAGCACAAGTGCCGCGGGCGGATGGATCCGGATGAGCGGCCATCATGATCCACAAAGCTACTTCCAGCCGCTGTCCAGGTGCTCCATGCGCAGGCGCACGACCTTGCCCTGAATACTGTCGAGGGCTTCAATCTGTGTGAGCGCAGCGTTCATATTCTTCTCCAGCACTCGATGGGTAAGCATTATTAGCGGCACTACGTTCTCGCCTTCGGCCGGTTCCTTTTGAATCACTGCTTCTATACTTATTTGTTGGCTAGCCAGCAACTGCGCAATCTCTGCCAGTACCCCGGGCCGATCACGCGCCTGCATCCGCAGGTAGTACGAAGTCTGCACATCCTCCATCGACAGAATCCTTAAATCCGATAACGCATCAGGCTGAAAGGCTAAGTGTGGAACCCGGTTATTGGGGTCTGTCGTAAGCGTGCGCACCACATCGACCAAATCGGCAACAATGGCAGAAGCAGTCGGATCCGCACCGGCGCCGGCCCCGTAGTACATGGTCGGTCCCAGCGCGTCACCTTTTATTAAGATAGCGTTCATTATTCCATCGACGCTGGCAATCAAACGCCGCTCCGGAATGAGAGTGGGGTGCACCCGTAATTCGACGCTGTCGTCGCCGCGTCGGGCAATTCCCAAATGTTTAATCCGATAACCAAGCTCCTCCGCATATTTCACGTCAGCCCGCGCAACGCCAGCGATGCCTTCCGTATAAGTCTTATCAAACTGTAGCGGGATCCCAAATGCGATAGAGGCAAGAATCGTCAGCTTGTGGGCGGCGTCGATTCCTTCAACGTCGAAAGACGGATCGGCTTCTGCGTACCCGAGACGTTGAGCATCGGCTAGAGCTTCATCGAAGCTACGTCCCCTGTCACGCATCTCCGTAAGTATGAAGTTTCCGGTACCATTGATGATTCCAGCCACCCATTCAATACGATTACCAGACAGCCCTTCACGAATCGCCTTAATGATGGGTATACCGCCGCCGACCGCCGCCTCAAAAGCAACCATTACGCCCTGCTCTTGTGCAGCACGAAAGATTTCGTTGCCGTGAACGGCGATCAATGCTTTGTTAGCCGTTACTATATGTTTACCCGCCGCGATAGCTTGCAATACGAGTTGCCGAGCCGGATCATGCCCACCGATGAGCTCAACAATGACATCCACATCCGGGTCATTAACGATACTATCCGCATCTTGAGTTAGGCTGATATTATCGACTGAGCATGACCGTCGTTTTTGCAGGTCACGCACGGAGGCCCGGATTACGTGGAGACTCCGACCGGCACGCCGGGTAATCTCTGAGCCATTGCGCAACAATACGTTAACCGTCCCACAACCGACCGTTCCCAAGCCGAGAATGCCAATCCTTACTGGTCGCAACGCTGTCTTCTCCTCACTGTTTTTCATCACTTTGCGCATCTAGGCATGCCGCGGAGCTGCTAATAATGATACTGTCGAGAACCCTTACTCGCGATCGTCAAAAAGCCATGAACCATATCGATGGCCACAACGTGTGTCAATCGTCGGTCAACGCTGCGGGCCACGTCGGCTGGGAAGATCATAGTTGAAGATTCAGATCGATAACGCCGACCCGGACGCCAATGTGATCCGATCTTACGGGCCGGGTCAGGTTAAAATTAGAGACGGCGTGTATCACGCCAGCTTGGTCGTAACGCCTACCAAAATCATCAGCGATTGGCCCCCACAATCATTCCACGATCTGGATACGAGCTATTTCGAAACCCTAGTGGCGTTGGAACCGGAATTGGTTATCCTGGGAACAGGCAAATATCTGCAGTTTCCATCGCCAGCAGTTACAAGGGCATTGATCGATGCAAACGTCGGATTTGAAGTGATGGACACCGGCGCAGCTTGCCGTACGTATAACATTTTGATGAGCGAAGGGCGTAAAGTGGTGGCGGCTTTGCTCATGATCGAAGAAGAACCGGCTTCGGCCTAGTCTGAAAAAAGCCAACTACTCAACGCGAAGGCGCCAAGACGCAAAGAAAAACAACTTTTTGAACAATAAAACTTTGCGCCTTTGCGTCTCTGCGTTGGGTGTTAAGCCGTTAAAACAAAGACTCTATGGAGTAGCCGGCTTTCTCAAGTAGTACCCGCAAACGTCGCAATGCCTCTACCTGAATTTGTCGGACACGTTCACGGGTGACACCAATATCCGCGCCGACTTCTTCCAGCGTAGAGGTTTCTCTTGAATTTAAACCGAAACGGCGTTCTACGACCTCACGCTGTTTGTCGTTAAGTTCACCAAGCCAAGTCTCTATCTGCAATTGCAGGTCTTCCCGATGCAGTAGTTTTTCGGGATCCTGCGTCTGTTCGTCGGTGATAGCATCAAGCAGCGATCGGTCAGGATCTTCATCTAGAGGTGCATCTACCGATGAAACACGCTCCGTTAGTCCAAGCATGCCCTTGACGTCTTCGATAGGCTTATCCAATAAATCGGCAACTTCCTCTGGGGTGGGGTCATGGTCAAGTTTCTGCGAAAGATGTCGGGCCGCCCGTTGGTAGATATTAATCTCCTTCAATACGTGAACTGGCAGTCTTATGGTACGAGTTTGGTTCATGATTCCGCGCTCAATAGTCTGCCGAATCCACCAAGTTGCGTACGTCGAAAAGCGAAAACCACGTTCCGGGTCGAATTTCTCAACCGCGCGCATCAATCCCAGGTTCCCTTCCTCGATCAAATCGAGTAACGCCAACCCGCGATTCATGTAGCGCCGTGCGATTTTTACGACTAGCCGGAGATTGCTCTCTATCATGCGCTTGCGCGAATCTTCGTCGCCTTTTTGCGCACGCCGTGAGTAATAGACCTCTTCCTCGGCCGAAAGCAGCGCAGAAAACCCTATCTCCTTGAGATAAAGACGGGTGGCATCAGCCTGGTGGCTGATTTCGCGGGTCGCGTCTTTACTTTTTTTTTCTTTGACTTTGCCGTCAGCCTCCGATTCCGTGGTATCAGTACTTTCTTCTTCGTTCTCTTCTACTGCAGACGCTACTGCCGACTTGACGCCTTTCTTTTCGCGTTTACGGGTTGGTTTCCGAGGAGGCATAGACCTACTTTCTAGGAAGGTACTTGAGTGGATCGACAGGAGAACCGCGGTAGCGAATCTCAAAGTGCAACTTTACGCGATCAGCACCGCTACCGCCCATGGCGGCGATCTTCTGACCTACTTTAATCACATCACCTTCTTCAGCATAAATCCGGTCGCAATGGGCATACGCGCTGAGAAACTCACCATTGTGTTTCACGATAATAAGCTGACCATATCCACGAAGTCCACTACCCTGATAAACCACTCGACCGGCGGCGGCGGCCCGTACTGTTTGGCCGCGTTTACCGCCGATGTCCAGTCCTTTGTTAGCGCCGTTAGGCGTAAAACGTGCCAGAATCGGCCCATCTGTCGGCCAGACCCACGGGCCGGTTGCCGCTGCCTTGGGTGGGGCTTTAGATAGTGTTTTCGGTCGAGATGGCGACTTAGTTGAGCGCTGTTGTGTTGCCGTCGCTAGCTTGTCAGGTCTGGTGACGCGTAAGCGCTGGCCGGGCCTAATCACATAGGGGTGTCTGATATTGTTCCACTCGGCGAGCTGTCGATAGTGAATACCCACATCGGCGGCGATGCTATACAGGGTGTCACCGGCCACTACTACCCGATACCCACTAGCAACCGACTTCTTCCCGTAGGACGGTGGAAATAGCCGAATTCTTTGTCCGGGCCTAACGATATACGGGGGCCTAATCGAATTCCACTTCGCTAGGTCACGATAATCACGGCCAGCCTCCCAGGCAATGCTATACAACGTATCCGCCGCCGCTACGGTGCGATACTCCGATTCCGGATAGCGTTGCGGCGTACTCTCCTCCGTGATTGGCACAAATGGTTTGTTGCCACCGCACGCAGCCAATAACAAGATACCTAGTAAGCATACGAGTCTTGACAATAGCTCAGGGCACATGACACCGTGACGAGTACTAGGGTTGGCCCCGCCCACTAATTAGCGGAACAAAATTCACGTGTTCGACATGCGTTCTCGACACACCTTCGTCGTTGGCCGTTATCAGCAATAGCTCCTGGCTATCGGCAGCACCCACTGGAATAACCATGCGTCCGCCAGTCGCAAGTTGCTGCAGCAACGTTTCCGGGACGTCGACCGGGGCCGCAGTGACCATGATGCCATCGTAGGGTGCATGCTCAGGCCAACCCCAGCTGCCATCCGATACCTTATAGTGAATATTGCGATAGCCCGAACTAAACAGCCGCTGCCGCGCGATGTGCATCAGCGGGCCAATACGTTCCACCGAATAGACTTCATCGACCAAGCCGGCCAGCAGCGCCGTCTGATAGCCGGAGCCGCCTCCGACTTCTAGCACCGTTCTCATGGGCCCCCCAGCCAACAACGTCTGGGTCATAAGTGCAACGATATAGGGCTGCGAGATCGTTTGCCCATAGCCAATCGGTAGTGCGGTATCTTCGTACGCACGACTCGCTAGTGCCTCTTCCACGAACAAATGACGTGGCGTTTGTCGAATCGCCTCAAGCACGCGCTGATCGACTATGCCCATATCGTGTAATCGCTTGATTAGGCGGTCTCGTGTCCGTTGAGAAGTCATGCCGATCCCGGTCGATGAGCCAGTCATTGTTTCAGCCTCGGCTTAACCACGATGAAACCTGTTCAAGGGCAGCATAACGAGTTAGATCGACGTGTAATGGAGTTACAGAAACGAAACCGCGTTTGACGGCATCGAAATCGGTACCAGGACCAGCATCAGCTTCGGCCCCGGCGGGACCGACCCAGTATATGGGTTCGCCGTTAGGGTCGGTAGCCGGCACGGCCGGTTCCGATTTGTGCCGATGGCCAAGGCGCGTGCTCTCCAAGCCAGCAATCTGATCCAGGGGTACATCAGGCACATTAACGTTAAGGATTGTATCGGCCGGCAACGGGTCGTTACGTAATTTGCGCAGGAGCTGTACGGTGACCGCAGCCGCGGTGCTGAAGTGTTGTCCATTATCCCCGGCGAGCGAGATGGCCATCGCTGGTGCCCCAAGAAAACGTCCTTCCATTGCGGCCGCCACGGTGCCCGAGTACAGCACGTCGTCGCCTAAGTTGGCGCCCCGGTTAATGCCGGCGAGCACCATATCCGGTTCGCGATCCATTAGACCAGTAATGGCCAGGTGCACGCAGTCGGTCGGCGTGCCGTCTACGTACAAGAAGCCATTCTCGCCCCGCTTGGCCCGCAATGGTCGGTTCAGGGTTAGCGAGTTGCTAGCACCGCTACGATCGTGCTCGGGTGCGACGACCTCGACTTCAGCGAGCGGCTTCAAAGCATCGGCGAGCACCGCTAAGCCTGCGGCTAAATAACCATCATCGTTACTCAGCAGTATCCGCATGCTGGGCTAAAAGATAGGAAGATGGGATCTATGCTAGACGCGCAGATGCGAACCAACAAACCTCAGGACTCCAAAAGGCGGGGCATGAGCTCCACCAAGTTGCAGGGGCGCGTACGATAATCAAGCTGGTGAGCAATCACTTTATCCCAGGCCGTTTTGCATGCCCCGGAGGAACCCGGTACACAAAAGACATAAGTGCCATTACTGACACCGGCTAGGGCACGAGACTGTAACGTCGACGTTTTGATCTGCTCGTAGGAAACGGCCCGAAATACCTCGCCAAACCCCTCAATCTCTTTGTCCAGCAACGGACTGATCGCTTCGGGTGTGCCGTCTCGACCGGTGACGCCGGTACCGCCGGTAGTGATTACCACTTGGATGTCATCATCGGCAATCCAGCGTGCCACGATAGCCCGAATACGATAGATATGATCAGGCACGATGACCTTTTCAGCCAGCTTGTGGCCGGCGTCCGTTAAACGCTGCACTAGCCCTTGACCTGAGGTATCGGTCTTGTCAGTACGGCTGTCCGAAATTGTCAGCACCGCGATATTGAGGGGAATAAACTGTCTCTGTTGGGCTGGCATATTTTCTTGAGTCGTGACTGGTAATTGGTAACTAGTAACTAGTGATTGGTGAAGGCAACCGCGCTATCAGTACTTAACTATACCAGTCACTAGTCACGAATCACGGCCTTAGATGATTCCATAAAATGGCTGCACCTCTACCAAGGTTCCTGGTTCGACGGTTGCTGAATCGCTCGGGAGGATTACAAAACAATTGGCGCTGCTCATAGAATGAAGCAAGCCTGAGCCCTGTTGGCCAGTGCTTCGTACAACGAGTTCTCCCTTTTCATCTCGTTCAAGTAGGGCGCGCTGAAACTCCGTGCGCCCAGGGCTTTTCTTTAGGCGTGATTCGCAACGCACGCGAAACGTTGGCGCGGGATTGGTATCACTGTGTCCCATCATGCGCCTTAAAGCCGGTGCAACAAACTGATAGAAGGTAACCATCACAGAAACGGGGTTACCCGGTAAGCCAAAGAACACCGCGTCTTGGACATGTCCAAACGCCAACGGCCGACCCGGTTTCATGGCGATCTGCCAGAAACTTACCCGGCCAAGGGCATCCAACGTCTCTTTTACATAGTCGGCCTCACCAACCGATACACCGCCTGAGGTGACGATGACATCCGCATTGCGCGCCGCTTCAACGAATGCGTCTTTGGTGGCTTCGCGATCATCACGCACAACACCCATGTCTATGATATCCACACCTAGTCGAGACAACATTGCAAACAACGTATAACGATTGCTATCGTAGATCTCTCCTGTCGACAAGGCCTCGCCAATCGAACGCAGCTCATCGCCGGTTGAAAAGAATGCAACGCGTACCCGACGTTTCACTACAATTTCAGCCATGCCGAGCGATGCGAGCATCCCCAGTTCCGGCGGTGACACTTGTTTGCCAGCTGCAAACACCAGCTGCCCCTTATGTAAGTCCTCGCCCGCCGCGCGCACATTCTGGCCGTCCTTGTGGTCACCGCCGACGCGCACCGTATCACCTTCACGCTCCACCTGTTCCTGCATGATGACGGTATCTGTACCGTCAGGCATCACGGCGCCGGTCATGATACGCACGCACTGACCATGCGCCACCGGCCCCGAGAAAGGTTTGCCGGCCAACGAGGTGCCCACCAGCTTTAGTTTGGTGACACCACTTTGTGGTAGGTCCCGGTGCTTGACGGCATAGCCGTCCATAGCAGAATTAGTGTGGGCGGGTACGCCGATTGGTGAATAGATATCTTCGGCCAGCACGCGGCCGAGTGCGCTTCGAAGGGCAACCTTCTCGAACCCACTTACCGGTTGCACTTGGCTGGCGATGTGTTGCAGGGCCTCATCGACGGATAGGGCAGCTGCGCCGTCCCCGCATTCGGCCGCCGAAATTGTAGATCGCTTACCCATAGCACCAGCTTACCATCTATTTAGAATCCTGTGCCGCTTCTAGCTGTGAACCAAACAGATGCCCGGCAACAAAGTCAGCAACCTCGTCAGGCTTGTTCAAATCAAGTATGGGTAGCTTAGGGTCTACCGGTAATGGCCCGTCACTTACAACCGCGATAATCGATGCATCATCGGTACACAACAACGGGTGGCCAAGGGCTGGACGATAGAGTTCGATCTTCGGAAACGACTCGTGCTTGAAACCCTCAACCAGAACACAGTCGATATGGTCCTGGTCTATGTGCCGTAGCAACTCATCCAATCCAGGTGGGCTGCTTACATCGGTCATGAGCACCCATTGTTTCTGCGAGCTTATTAGGGTTTGAGTGGCGCCGGCTTGACGGAGCTTAAAGCTGTCTTTACCCGGGCGATCGATATCAAAACCATGTGGGGCATGTTTTACCACCGCCACCCGCCATCCCCGATCGGTGAGCAGGGGCAGTATCCTTACTAAGAGCGTCGTCTTTCCGGTGTTGCTGCGCGCCACAAATCCTAGAATCGGGATACCGGACTGGATCATTATCACGGCTTCTCGCCCAATTTCGATTCGAGCGCCTTGCGGTCATCGGGATTATTCACATTTAGAAAGACTTCAGGTTTGTCCCTAAAGTATGCGACTGCCAGTCTGTGTTGGTTAAGCCAACGATCGATCTTGCGCTCACCCGACTCCAGATAGCTCTGAAGACTGGGCAACAAATCTCGCTTTAGTAGCGCGAAAACCGGGTGCATGCGCTCGCCATCATGGGCGACACTCGCGTCGGCCTTTTCATGCTCCAAAGCATGATACAAGCGCTTCGCCAAGTCATCCTCGATCATCGGCGAGTCACAAGGTACGGTAAGAACATACGCACTGCTCGCTGCCTGCATGGCGCTGGCCATGCCGGCAAGTGGCCCAAAGTAGTCGCCTACAATATCGGAAATCACTTCGTACCCAAGCGCCTCGTACTTGTCAACATTGCGGTTGGCATTGATGATGATGCGGCCTACTTGTGGATGCAGCGTGTCGATAACGTGCATAACCATTGGTCGACCATGCAAATCGACTAAACCCTTATCGACACCGCCCATACGTTTGCCGCGCCCACCGGCAAGTACGACACCCGTGATATCGTGTCGCGGGTAAGGCGTGGTATCAGACATTGTGTCGATTTTCAGTGGTTATGAGCGAAGACATTTGCGCCGCTGTATCATGTTGGTGCTCGTCATGTAGCTTCCCGTCATGGAGATACATGTGGACGTCTGCGAGCGGGAGTACTGCGTATAACTCGTGACTGGTTATGACCACGCCCATGCCTTCTTTCTTCAGCCGTTCGATCAAGACATAGGTACGCTCGCGCGATTTATAGTCCATACTAGCGATCGGTTCATCTAACAATAAAACTTTCGGGGCCAATACCCGCGCTCGGGCGAGCGCTACTCGCTGTTTCTCACCCCCCGAAAGATTCTTGGCATTGCGTTTACCGAGGTGTTCAAGGCCGGCCCACTCCAAGACCTCAGCCACCTTGGCTTGCACCGCTGCGCGCGGCATACGGAGGCGACGTAGCCCATAGGCCACATTGTCTATGACGCTACAGTCAAAAAGATACGGCGATTGATGCAGATAAACGATGTGGTCCCGATAATGCTGCGGGGCGGTTCGCAGGGACAACACTTTTCCGCCGTAAGACACCTCACCGGCATCGGGGGGCTCGAGCCCTGCCATAATTTTGAGTAAGGTGGTTTTGCCGACCCCATTATCGCCACTCAAGATCATGCATTGGCCGGCCGAGATGGATAACTCTGAGATATCTAGCAACCAGCGATTCGCCAGGAACTTTCGCAGCCCGCGAAATTGCAAGATAGGTTCGGGCTTCATGAGTGCATAACTCCTCTACCCTGCAGCAACATCAAGGCGAAGTTGAGCAAAAGGGCCAAGACGAGAAGAACGAGCCCTAAGGCTATTCCTTCTGCAAACTGTCCTTTGGTTGTCTCCAATGCTATAGCAGTAGTGATGTTGCGCGTGTGATTCAATATGTTGCCGCCCACCATCAGCGAACAACCCACTTCGGCGATGATACGCCCAAAACCGGCGATCACCGCTGCCATCAAGCCAAAGCGGACTTCGTGCATTAACGTCAACATGGCGCGGGCCGGCCGTGCCCCCAGGGTAATCGCCGTCTCCCAGGCGCGCCGATCGGCCGCCTGAATAGCGGAATGGCCCATCGCCACCAGGATGGGGAAGCATAAGACCATTTGCCCGATTACCATCGCCGTTTGGGTGAACAGCAGTCGCAAGTCACCAAAAGGGCCGCTACGGGATAGCAGTAAATACAGGGTTAGCCCGACAACGACCGCGGGGAATGCGAGCAAGGTTTGAAATAACGTGATCAATGCCCGGCGGCCAGGGAAACGGGCATGTGCCAACAGAAAGGCAATCAACAGCGCGACCGGCGCCGTAAGCAGGATCGCTTTAAGTGACACACTGAAGGAGATCCCGACAATAGTCCAGAGGCTTGGATCGCCTGAAACCAGTAACAACAGCGCCTCGCGACTGGCGCCGAGTAGGTTATCCACAGTACCTTAGGGCTCCACCGCTAACGGGAAAAACAACGGCTCGCCGGCTATGCGGTAATCGCGAATGATGGACTGCCCGCGTACCCCCGTTAGCCAGCCAATGAGGCGCATCCCACCCATGTAGTTCACGTCGGCATGCCTCGCGGGATTAACCGCGATCACACCGTAGCGATTGTAGAGACTTGCATCGCCCTCGACCAAAATCGGCATTATGCGCCGATGTGCAATCCAGGTACCTCGGTCGGTAAGCGCATAAGCCTGCAGCTCCCTGGCCATTTGTAAAGTCCTTCCTTGTGCCTGCCCGACCTCGCGATACCAACTCCCTGAAGGCGCAACGCCTGCCGCTTGCCACAATGCACGTTCTTTCTTGTGCGTGCCGGAATCGTCCCCGCGCGAAACGAAGCTACTTTGACTCGCGGCAATGCGCCGCAGCGCGTCAGCCGCATCCTGTAAACCCCGTATAGCCGCGGGATCGTCAAGTGGACCAACAATAACAAAGTCGTTGTACATAACGTCGCGCCGATTTACGCCGTAACCATCGGCGACGAACCTAAGCTCATCTTCATAGGCGTGTACCAGCACGACATCGACATTACCGTCCCGCGCCAATCGCAGCGCTTTCCCGGTTCCCACTGCAATCACGTGTACTCGGTAACCCGTTCGCATTTCAAACGGTGGTAGCAAGCGTTGTAGCAACCCGGAGTTTTCGGTACTGGTGGCGGTTGCCAAACGGACGGTCGTTTGATCCGCCTTGATCGGTGGCGGGGCGACAAGGATGAGTGCCAGCAAACCAAGCCGAGCGCTGTGTGTGGCCATGGCACGAAGGCACGCTCTGCAGACAGGAGCCGCGACAGTGTACAGGCGTGTCCGTAGTGGGAAGATCAAGCATAGCACCGGCTGCGTTCGATCCTCAGGGTTGGCGGTACCTGAGCAATCGATGACGCTCAGTCAATGCCCGCAGTAGCGTCCACCTTGACCGCCAGCGGTTTGAACAGTGGTTGGCCATCGATTTCAAAGCCACGTACTATGGCTTGCCCGTCGACCGACGTAACCCACGCGATCAACGCCATCGCACCTGCATAATTGACGTCTGCATAGCGCGCCGGGTTCACCGCGATGATGCCATAGGGATTGAACAGGCGGCTGTCTCCTTCTATCAACACCTGCAACGACAGCTTGTCCCTCATCGCCAGCCAAGTGCCACGATCGGCAAGTGTGTACGCTTCTAACTCGCTTGCAATCTGCAGTGTTCTGCCCATCCCCTGCCCGACTTCGCGATACCAGGGCGCCCCAGGCTTGACGTCCGCGGCAGCCCAGAGCTCCAGCTCTTTCTTATGCGTGCCCGAATCGTCACCTCTGGAGACGAACAGACTGCGTGCGCTGGCAACGCGCGACAGCGCCGCCGCCACGTCAGTGGCGCCGTGAATGTAGGCGGGGTCGTTCGCCGGACCGGCGATTATGAAGTCGTTGTACATCAGGTCACGTCGGTTGACGCCGTGACCGGCTTCCACGAAAGCACGCTCGGCTTTAGGCGCATGCACCATGACCACATCGACATTGCCGTCCCTGGCCATACGCAAGGCCTTGCCGGTTCCGACTGCGATCACGTGTACCGTGTAGCCGGTTTGCAGTTCGAACGGGGGAAGCAGCACACGCAGCAATCCTGAGTTTTCCGTGCTCGTGGTCGTCGCCAGCCGAATGGTATCCGCAAGCGCCGGTATAGATGTCGTTGCTAGTAGTATGCTTGCGACAAGTAGGCGTAAACGTAATATCAATGTGTTAGGCCCGCGCCTCCTCCTGTTTTCTTGGTATTTTCCATTCCGAATTACAGCAATTCTGGTGCCAACAGTTCCAGTGGCGCAAAAACACCGAATCTCACAAGCATTAGATCTGCGCCGGTTCCCCTACACGGTTTGACAGGCGCGTCAATTTGACGCATCGTAGCAAAAATATGCGTCAGATTGACCCAACCATTCAGCTTTTCAGCGACTCTTTAGCGGTTTTTTTCCAGCCGCCATCAGCTGCGCCATAGCTGCGATGAACCCATCACTCGCTAAATCTCGTCCCGACCGACCACGCACGGAGCAGAGCCGCCCGGCGTCCATTTTGGTGGTCGACGACGAACCGGGCATACGCGACTTCCTACAACGCGCGCTCGCGAAACGCCATGGTTTAGTTGAAGTGGCCGAAAACGTCGATATCGCCGACGAGCTTTGCCAGCGTTACCACTTCGATCTGCTGATTGTTGATATTCGTTTGCCGGGGCGGTCCGGCTTGGATTGGGTCACGGGACTGCGCACTGCCGGCAATGACATGGATGTGATTTTCATCACCGCCTATGCCGATATTGATGCCACTATCGGCGCGCTTCGTACGGGCGCGGCAGACTTTGTGCTTAAGCCCTTCCGGGTCGAGCAAATCCTTACCGCGGTGGAACGTTGTTTCGAGCGGCGCCGCCTTGCCCGTGAAAATACCGCCCTGCGCCGACAGGTCGACACCTTTGTAGATAGACTCTATGGGGCATCCGGCATGATCGGCCAAAGCGCACCCATGCAGGAAGTCGGCGAGATCATTAAGCAAATTGCACCAACCCCCACCTCGGTGTTAATCGAGGGTGAGACCGGGACCGGCAAAGAACTCGCGGCGCGCGCCATTCATAGGCTAAGTAACCTGAGTGGGCCATTGGTGCCCGTGAATTGTGTCGCAATTTCCCCCGATCTGTTGGAAAGCGAGTTGTTCGGACATACCAAGGGTGCATTCACCGGCGCACACCAGGCCCGCGATGGGCTTTTCAGTTTTGCCACGGGTGGCATCTTGTTCCTTGACGAAATCTCGGAGATGCCGGGCACCATGCAAGCCAAACTACTTCGGGTTCTGGAAAGTCGCAGGATCCGTCCGGTAGGATCCGACCGAGAGTTGCCAGTGGACGCGCGTATTGTCACGGCCACGAATAAGAACTTGGCGGAGGAAGTTAGAAAAGGTCGATTCCGCGAAGACCTTTATTACCGGCTCAATGTTGTGACGATAAAAATGCCCACACTTCGGCAACGCCCTGAAGACATCCCGGAGCTTGTCGATTTTCTCGGTAAGACCTTGGCCGCAGAGCTCGGCGTTGCGCCCCTCACCTTCGGTCGCGAAGACATTCATGCGTTGCAAGCCTACGACTGGCCAGGAAACGTGCGCGAGCTACGGAATCTCATCGAACGCGCGGTTTTGCTCGGCCGGTTACCCAGCGACATCATGTCTAGTCAGGGATCGGCCCCGGGGCGGGAGTCGCCGACGTCCCCCTTTCCAGCTGAGTGGACATTGGCCGAGGTGGAAAAAAGTCACATGCGACGAGTGCTCGAGAGTGCTGGTGGCAACAAATCTGAGGCGGCCCGCCGACTTGGTATCTCACGCAAAACGTTAGAGCGCAAGTTAAGGTCTGATTCAGCTTTGACCCGGACCTAGGTCGGCTAATCATGAGCGTTTTTCCACGATGGCGATCGATACGGACGCTAGTTCGAACAACCCTTCGCTACAAATTACTTCTGCTCGTTCTGTTTCCAACCCTGCTGGCCATGCCAGCGACGTTGGGTCTAACCATATACTGGTTCAATAGCTTTACCCGCGACAACTTATTTCTAAAGGTCAAGAGCGACCTCGCGGTTACGCGGCATGCATTTAGGCAGATGCAGCAAGATTACGCAACGGCGCTGCAGCGTCTCACCGATTCCTATAGCTTTCGATTACTTCTCACTAACGGTGATGCACGCGGCCTTCAAAATGAACTAAAGAGTTTAATTGACGAAGAGGGATTCACCTTCGTACACCTTACCGATGAGCTAGGTAAGTGGTTACATGAAGAATCTCTTGGGTCTCGAGGCAGCAGTAAGCCTAGCCCACTGACTAATCGCGCTATGCGCGGGCGCCCGTCAGTCGCGCTAGAGGTCTTTACCCCGGATGATCTACAGCGCGAAGACCCTGCCCTTATCGAGCGTATGCGCGTACCGTTGGCCGATGAGCCAGAGCGCGCTTATGAAAATCGAACTGTGGTTATGCGCGCGGTTTATCCCATTCGAGATTCTGGCGGACGGGTCCTCGCGTTGCTAGACGGCGGCATCGCATTGAACAGCAATAATACGATCATCGAAGAGCTGCGCGAGCGCGTCTATGGTCCGGGAACATTGCCTAGCGGTGGTGTGGGTGTAATCGCATTGCTGCTTGATAACGTGCGTATTGGCACGAATCTGACGATCGGCCAACAAGACACCGCCCTTGGTACACACGTGTCGACGGAAATCAGAGATAAGGTATTAGGCGAAGGTAGCACTTGGGTTGCGCGCGATCTGGTAGGCCAACAGTGGTATATCTCGGCCTATCAGCCAATATTCGATGCCGATGGCCAAGGCATCGGCATGTTACAAAGCAGCATTCTCGAGGCGCCGTTTCGCAACGCCCATTATCGGGCCGCTGCATTGTTGCTACTTATCTTCATCGGTGTCATTTCCCTCGCCACCTGGGTCGTATTGCGTGGTGCGCGTTCAATATTCAAACCCATCGAGCAGATGGCCAACCTGGTACGTGCAACCCAAGCCGGTGTGGATAGGCGAATGGGAAAGATCGATTCGCAAGACGAGATCGGTGAACTTGCCGTTCAATTCGATTCCATGCTTGATTTGCTCCAGCACCGAAATCAGGAAATCAGTCTTGCCGCGGAACAACTGGAAGCCAAGGTCGAAGACCGAACCCGCGAACTCGAACAAAAGAATACCGATTTGGAGCGAACCGTAAGTCTATTACGTGAGGCGCGGCAACAACTCGTGATGGCGGAAAAACTAGCGTCGCTCGGTCAAATGGCGGCTGGCATCGCGCACGAAATCAACAACCCGACTGCTGTGATAATCGGAAATCTCGATTTGCTTGTGGCCGAACTTGGCGATGCCGCCAATTCTGTGCATGGCGAAGTCGATATGATTATCCAACAGGTAGATCGAATACGTTACATTGTCGATGGGTTGTTGCAGTTTGCTCGACCATCCAGCGCTGGCGATAACACCGATATAGAAAATGTGAACATCAATCGCACCGTCAAAGATACGCTGGTGTTGGTTAGGCATGCGGTTGAGAAAGGTGAAACAACTGTTCACGTCCAACTTGATGCGACCCGTACGGTTCGAATTAGACGCTACGAGCTACAAGAGGTATTGATAAATCTATTGCTCAATGCAGCACGGGCCGTATCCGCTGGCGGCATCATCGAAGTGATCACTGCCGATTGGGAACAACAGGGTGTTGTAATCTCGGTCAAAGATAATGGCGTTGGTATCGCGCCAGAAAAACTCGGCCGCGTATTCGACCCTTTCTACACCACTGACACGCGCGATGGCACAGGTTTAGGACTTTCTGTAAGTTATGGTCTAATTCGGCGTTACGGCGGTGAAATCACGGTTGAGTCGGAACTGCATCGCGGCAGCGTATTCCAAATATGGCTGCTAGAAGAACCGGTGTTGGCTGATCAAAGCGCTGGGGCAGAAGACTTTGGTGAAAATTATTATGACACACGGAGGAATCATGAACGCGACTACATTTGACGAGGAAAAGTTCAATATGGAGGTACGCAAGTTCTTAAAAAAAGTGGGGGTTACGTCACAGCGCGAACTGGAGCGAGCCGTGAGAGCGGGTTTAGAGGCGGGGCAGATAAGTGGAAAAGAACCACTGAAACCAAGAATGACATTGGAAATACCCGAGCTCGGCATGAGCTTTAACATCGAGGGCGACATCGCCTTAAGTTAAACCACCCCGCCCGCTATCTCCCTCCCACAAGGGGGAGGGAGTATTTAAAAAATTGCCTGGAAAACAGCACGACGGTGCTTACCTGCAGTCGACTTATAACTTATGTGTAATAGCCCAGATTTCATCGGACAGATACTGTTGGCTGACATAGAACCTCAACTATGGCGAATAACTGGAAACGGCCAAGAGGCGTCGTTCGCTACGGTTCCGTGGAAGGCCTGCTTATGATTAGGGAAGCTGCCATCGGTTCTGACCGTTCATAACCGTTAGCGGAAATTCACTGGATTATTCAGTTTAGCGGTCGGTGCCGAAACCAGTACCACTCGTCCCGTATCTACCATCGTATTGGAGGTGTATTTGGCGACGAAGGCAACGCCGATGAAGAATGCCAAATCCGCTGACGGGCGGCCCGCCCCGACCGGCTTGCGTGCTATCCCGAAGAGCATTTGGGCTTTGGGCTTCGTCAGCCTGTTCATGGATACTTCTTCAGAGTTAATTCATAGCCTGCTCCCAGTATTTTTGGTCTCCGTGCTCGGGGCCAGCGCCCTTTCTGTAGGTCTCATCGAGGGGGCGGCCGAGGCGACCGCTGCGATCACCAAAGTGTTTTCTGGAACGCTCAGCGACTACTTGGGAAAGCGCAAGCTGCTGGCCGTGATTGGCTATGGATTGGCGGCCGTCTCCAAACCGTTGTTCCCACTCGCCGGATCGGTGGCCTGGATTTTCACCGCTCGCTTCATTGACCGAATTGGCAAAGGCATACGCGGCGCTCCCCGTGATGCTCTAATAGGTGACATAGCTCCATCACATCTGCGTGGCGCCTGTTATGGCCTGAGGCAATCCCTTGACACGGTTGGCGCATTCGCGGGCCCTCTGCTTGCGGTGGCGTTCATGGTTTTGCTAGTGAATGACATCCAGGCGGTCTTTTGGATCGCCGTGATCCCCGCGTTCATTAGCGTTGCCATTCTGATATTCGCAGTCAAAGAACCGAAAACGGCCCGGTCCGTGGACGAAGCGCATTCGCCAATCCAGGTCCGGGACCTACGCCAAATCGGAGCGGCCTACTGGTGGTTGGTGATCATTGGTGCGGTGTTGGCGGTGGCTCGTTTCAGCGAAGCGTTTTTGGTCCTTCGCGCCGAAAACGTTGGCCTCGCGATCGCCCTCGTACCGATGGTGTTCGTGGTGATGAACGTCGTCTATGCGGTCTCGGCTTATCCAGCCGGCACCCTTTCGGATCGGATGGATCGGCGTATCATTTTGGCAATCGGGTTTGTCGTTCTTATTGCGGCGGATGCCGTGCTTGCATTCGCGACGGGCATATGGCTGGTCATGGCGGGCACTGTCTTGTGGGGCCTGCACATGGGGCTGACCCAGGGTTTGCTCGCCGCCATGGTGGTGGATACGACGCCACCGAAAATCCGTGGCACCGCCTTCGGTATCTTCAACCTGGTGACTGGGGTGGCGTTATTGGGTGGGAACGTGGTCGCCGGGTTGCTCTGGGATCACTACGGACCGTCCAGTACATTCTTCGCAGGTGCGGGCATAACGGCGGTTGCCCTGGTTGGTTTGGTCACCTTGCAGGGTAGCGGCCATTCTCTTCGGACCAAGGGTGAGGAATGAAGTAAAAACTCAAAAATTCGATATTCGCCATTTCGAACTTCCCGACCTCGTTATTATGTCCGCTCATGGCTAAAGGCTGGCCTAGACCGTTACCAAGAATATGCCACTTTCTGATCTGGAAGCGGGCGTTCGAACGACTAGGCTCGAATGTCAGCAAAGGGTAAGCAGCCGTTCGCGAATGGACAAAGCTAACCCAAATCGGACAGTGTCTGTCGCATCACGTTTGGACTACCATAGCTTATGTATTCTTAATCAGAATCTTATAGATCTTACTGAAGATGCTTTCTAGCTGCTTCGTACAGACAGTTGTTTGCCTCTCCCCTCTCCCCCTACTACGAGGGCAGTATCCCCTCCTGACCTGCCCCATAAGCGGGAGGAACCATGACCGTCGCCGGTGTTGATCCAGAACTCGAATTCACTCGAGCTATATAAGCCCATGAATAAAAGCAATTAAATAAACCGGGGCGGCTCTCATTGTTGCCCCTCTCCTCGTGGGAGGGGCTACGGGGAGGGGGAAGGGTTAACCACCAATATAAGACATTTCGATCTTTGGCAGCGCCACCGTCTCTGCTGTACGCAAGGCAGAGTAGCGGTCGCTGCGGCGCAGCCAAATGGTACTGACAAATTGCCTGATTTCTTCATCAGACGCGCCGCCACGAACCAAACCACGTAAGTCATGGCCGTTGGTGGCAAAAAGACAGGTGTAAAGTGAACCTTCAGCGGATAGACGGACACGACTACAGCTACCACAGAAAGGTTGGGTAACCGACGAGATGACACCGATCTCGCCGCCACCATCGCCGTATCGCCAGCGCTGTGCCACTTCGCCATGGTAGTTGGAATCAATCGGCTCAATGGGGCATTCGGCGTTAATCATTTCCACTATCTCGGCTGCCGGCACAACGTCATCGAGCTTCCAACCATTACTTGCACCAACATCCATGTATTCAATAAAACGAACGATGTGATCGGTGCCGCGAAAGTAACGCGCCATAGGTAATATGCTATCTTCGTTGAGCCCGCGCTTTACCACCATATTAATTTTAATCGGCGACAGCCCCGCCGTTGCCGCATGGTCGATCGCCTTTAGTACACGGGCTACTGGGAAACTAACGTCGTTCATCGCCTGAAATACCGCATCGTCCAGTGAATCCAGGCTTACCGTCAAACGTCGCAGCCCTGCACGTTGGAGAGCACTGGCCTTTTCCTTGGTCAAGGGTGACCCATTAGTGGTGAGCGTTAAATCATCGAGGCCCGGCACGTCTGCCAGCATTTCAACCAATCTTTCGATTTCGCGCCTAAGTAGTGGCTCGCCGCCGGTGAGGCGTACTTTCTTGACACCGCAACTCACGAAAACACGAACGATTCGGGTGATCTCCTCATACGTCAGTATGTCTTTATGGGGCAAAAACTGATAATCGCTACCAAAAACCTCCTTCGGCATGCAGTAGACACAGCGAAAGTTACAGCGGTCGGTGACCGAGACACGTAAATCATGCATCGCGCGGCCGAATGTATCAGTAACTTGGAAACTATCGTTTTCCATGTGCACTAGCGTTGTTCTAGTTATTTACTCCAAACCAACTGGCCGATATCACTAAAGTCGTATCCACCTAGCAACTGTGCAAGACGTTGACATTCTGCTCCCTTTAGGTGGTCCAACAATTTTTGGAACAGCGTGCGAAAGTATATGTTGCGATACAAAGCGAAATCATAGGCCTCCCAACCAATCGATACGAAATCCAAACCAAATTCGGTTGCGGCGCTACGCGCACCGGGCGCAACATCCGCGTGCTCCATGGCAATTATCGATGCCGCCTCTCGTTCCGAGTAAGCGCGAGCGGTGACTCGAAGATTCGAAGGATCGATCTTGTGCTCGGCAAATGTCTCCTTCAAGAACCGCTGTGAACCCGCACCTTCTTGGCGCATCGCCCAACGTACGTCGGGCGCAAACAGGTTATCCATGTCTGCTGAGGGTTCATAATAGCCGGGGGCGACGATAAGACCCTGTTCTCGATAAAACGCCCGAACCAAGACCCAGTCATGGTGCTGCGCATACTGTTTGATTAACGCCGGGTGCCGATTTCCACTTTCATCTGCGCGGCCCCAATGCATACCGCATACATCAGCGCGGTGGCGCGCCAGTAGCGAGAGTCCTAACTGCGTGCCGGTGCTGGTGCAACTAATAAGGGCACGTGCCTGAATCTCGTTGGCCAATTGCATGATGGCACGATAGACCAGCGGATCATCGCTACCGGCAAGCACCATCCGGTCGGTAAGCACGCCACCATGACTGGATTCCAACATCCATTGATCGACAAGGTCGCGCGGAAACAGCCATTTGCCTGTGACTTTGGTGGCAGGAATCTTTCCATCGCTAACCAACGTATACACTTTTTTCTCGTGGAGATGCAGGTACTCAGCCACCTCTTTCACACCCATGAATCGTGACGTAGTGCCGCTAGACGCCCGACCGGCGGCAGGTGCGATCGAAGGGTCGGCGAGCGAAACCCGTGAACTGCGTTTATCGGCAATAGATTGGGTCATCGAGCGATCTTTTTATCGCTAAGTCATCGTTGATGCAAGGCTATCGCGTTGTTGCAAGATACGTACCCTGCGATCGAAGCTTCTTTTTTCGGGAACTGAACACAAACATGTGAATGCCGGTGGGTCAAATTGGCCCATCTCGAGACGGTATGGTTCAATTTATACCAGATGTTTCTGGTGGCTCAGCTTCCTGCCCCCCCGCCGCAACGTGCTGATTGGTGGGCCGACGTTGCTGTCTATAGCCCAAGCGCCTACCATGGGCCAGCGCTGCGCCAGATACGCCCAACCATGAAAGAACCACATCAGACGATATCCACGACGGTATTTCCGGTTTCCGTGATCATGGAATGCTCCCAGGTTCGCCAGGGTCGCTGGACGGTGCCTAAGTGGGAGGTGATTGGCGTCGTCGCGGCTGAAGAAATGGCAACGCAAGAGATTAAGCGAACGCTGATTCGTTCTGAAAATGATCGCCAGCAGTATCTATGGACCGGCTTGGCGCTAGAGCTATTCAAGGATGCGGCCGAGGCATATTGGTTCAATCTTTCTGGCGATAAGCCAGCATTATACGTTGCCTGCAGCTGCGAGGACGAGACAGACGAGGTAGTCCCGATTCTGGCCACGGCTGACAGTACCGAGGGGGTTATGCATGAGGAAGCCAACGACATCGTGTTTTCGGTACCTATGCCGCCGCAAATCTACCAATGGTTGGAACGCTATGTCGTCGAGAATTACGTACCGCAAGAAAAGAAGAAACGCAAACGTAAGAATTGGGTAGAAGATTCAGACTATGACCGAAGACCGCAAACAACGCGACCGCGGCGCCACTGAGCGAGATTCTACGCCCACCCGCGACGAGGGCTTTCTCTCACGCTGGTCACGGCGTAAACGAGAAGCGGATGCGCCCGAACAATTGGCAAATGTCGATGCGCGGGCGGCTGAAAGCGAAATTGCCGAGAGGCCAAGGCGAGATAGTGTCGAACCCGCGAACGACAAGACCGATGCCGATATGGCGCCTATCGAAACGCTGGACGAGAATAGTGATTACAGTCCCTTCTTATCGCCTAAAGTTAGTCAGAAACTGCGAAGCATCGCCCTGCGTAAGCTCTTTCATATGACTGCATTCAATATTAGAGATGGACTCGATGACTACGACGAGGATTTTACGTTCTTCGAGCCGCTAGGGGACACAATAACAGCGGACATGCGTCATCAGATGGAGCGCGAGAAAGAGAAAGAAGAGCAACGCCTGGCCAAGCTAGCTGACGATGAGTCTGGGGAAGAGCTAATAGAACGATCCGACGACGACCGTGAACAGACCGAGTTGGCATCAACTGACGACGCTGCCACGGAAGACAAATCTGCATTGAATGTCGAGTCCGACGACGATAGTGATGACGATGATGACTCACCGCATGCATCGGAAAATAAGACATGAATGATATGGCGGCGCAGCTGAGCAATACCACGCAAAACGGGTGCGCTCGTCAGGCCGCGCTTTCTGCCAAGCCGGTGGCAAAAAGCTCCACATCACTGATCTCTTATCAGTCGGCCGGCCATTTGCTGATTATTGGCGAAGCTGAACCGGCAACGAAGATAGCCAACGGGCTCAAAGATGTTCTTAAGTGCTCCTTATTATTGACGCCGACGAGAAAAAAAGTAGTCAAGCTCTCCGATCGTGGCAGAAAAAAGCAGGAACACCCCGCCGCAGTTGGCGATATGCCGTGGGCCCAAGGCAGGCTCAAGGAACTCAATGGCCATCTTGGTGCCTTTACTGCGTTGCTCGACACGGCCAAGGGGAATGTAAACCTGGCCGAGTATCTGAACTTAGGGCAAGCACACTTCGACATGGTCTTGGACCTAAGCACACCACCCCATATCGAACGCGAAATAGTACCGCCTGGCTATTATGCCCCGAGCGATGACGCCGATGCGCTGAGTGAAGCGCTACAAGCATTGCCCACGTTGGTGGGTGAGTTCGAAAAGCCCAAATACTTTGCTTACAACGCCGACATCTGTGCCCACGGTGGTAGCGGGTTGATAGGCTGTCGACGCTGCCTAGATGCCTGCCCCACCGGCGCCATCAGCTCGCTCGGCGACTCGATAGAAGTCGATCCCTATTTGTGTCAGGGCGGCGGCGTCTGCGCCGCTGCCTGCCCCACCGGCGCGATCACCTACGCATATCCAAGCACGAGTGATGTGCTTGACGGCCTGCGTGCCATGCTCAAGGCCTATCGCGAGGCCGGGGGGCAGCATGCCCGCATATTGTTTCATGGTCGCGAAAAGGGCCAGGCGCTACTGGCACGTATCGCGGCAAGACTCCCCGAGCAGGTCATTCCGGTTGAGCTCGAGGAAGCGGCATCGGTTGGGCTAGATACGTGGTTGGCGACACTCGCCTACGGTGCGAGCCAGGTAGTTGTCCTTAGTCAGGGCGCAACACCCTCGGTGCTTGATGAGCTTGGTGCGCAACATGCCTACGCCACCGCGATTCTCGAGGGTATGGGCTATCCGGCTGAACGGCTGCAACTTATCGACACCGAGGATGATGATGCGGTGCTCGAAAGGCTAGGCGAATTGGCCGAATTGTCCCAACCGCCACCAGCCGGGTTCGCCGGCCTGGATGAGAAGCGTACCACCATACGTCTCGCCGTCGACCATCTTCACGCCCACGCACCTGCGCCAACCGCAGTCGCCACCCTACCGTTGGGCGCACCGTTTGGTGAAATCCAGGTCGACCGCAGTGGCTGTACGCTTTGCATGGCTTGCGCGTCGATTTGCCCACACGCAGCGGTGTCGGATGGCGGCGGCGAACTGCCACAGCTGTTGTTCGACGAGTGGAATTGCGTGCAATGTGGACTTTGCGAAACCGCTTGCCCCGAAGACGTCATCACACGGGTACCACGTTTTCTCTATGACCAAGAGATGCGGCGTGCCACACGCACCCTAAACGAGGAAGAGCCCTTTTGTTGTGTGTCCTGTGGCAAGCCATTCGCTACCAAGAGCATGATCACCAACATGCAAGAGAAACTTAAAGGGCACTGGATGTACCAGAAACCCGAAACACGTCGGCGCATGGAAATGTGCGATGAATGTCGGGTCAAAGACATGCTCATGCACGAAGGCGGTCTCATGGACGCGCATAAAAAACCCTAAGTGGTGAAATGGGCCAGATCTACGCAATTGGGTCATTTTGACGCAGGACCGGTTTCAGCCTCACCCCGTAGCCACCAATCATTATCCGAATTACCCCTTTCTTGCCGCTTTTTTCCCGAAATCCCTGGTCTGTTTCTTGCTACTAAATCTAAGGAAATAACATTCAGGTGATGGTCGTTCAGATGGATGCCCAGATCACTGCGGCAACAAAAACAACGAAAGGTGGTACCCGGATGGAGGTGAACGCCGATCAGGCCGTTCGCATTAATACCTATCGTCTGTTGGCGACGTTACTCGCGGCAACACCCTCCCAGGATGTACTCAATCTGTTACAGCAGATCGATGCGCCCACCAGCAATGGTGATAGCGGCATGGCGGCAAGTTGGCAGTCGCTACGGCTCGCGGGTGAACGCGCCACGGTCGAAGACGTATCCGATGAGTATTTCGATCTCTTTGTCGGCCTTGGTCGCGGCGAACTGGTTCCCTACGGTTCTTGGTATATGAGCGGATTTCTGATGGACCGACCTCTCACTGTGTTACGTCAAGATCTAGCTGCACTGGGATTCGAACGCCAAGAAGACGTGCGCGAACCCGAGGACCACGCGGCCGCGCTGTGTGAGACCATGAGCCTGATCATCGGGAGCGACGAGATTCCGTTTGAGACACAACGCAAGTTCTTCGATGACCACATGGGAACCTGGATAGGAAGATTTTTTATTGATTTGCAAGAGGCCAAAGCAGCTCGCTTCTACCGGGCAGTTGGGCAGTTTGGCCAGCAGTTTATTGAAATAGAAAACCAGTATTTAGCGATGCTAGTGTAAAACCTGGGTTTTATGGTTTTGTCGTTTAGATTAGAACTGAAGTTCTCTCGAGATAAACGTACGTACCAAGTTAGTTGAGGAGACTGTTATGAGTAAGAAAACAAAGCCGGTGAAAAGCAGTCGCCGCCAGTTCCTGAAAGGGGCAGCGGTGGTAGGCGGTGCCGCAACATTGGCCGTCGTGGCCAAAGGAGGTGCTGCCGAAGTGCAGAGTACCAATGAGGTGGCCGCAACCCCTGAAAAGTCGAAGGGCTATCATGTGACACCGCATATTCGGGCGTACTACGAGAAATTACGGGACTAAGTCCCGCCGAACCCGTTTATTGGTGAGAATCGGTCCTTTATAGGAGACAAGCCATGAAGTTGATTAGGAAAAAGGCTTTAGAAGTGTCGTCCGGCCAGTCCCGTTTCACGGGTGAGGCCATCGACCGACGCACCTTCTTACGCCGTTCCGGCCTTGCTTTAGGCGGTGCGGCAGTGGCGACCACGTTGCCGCCACTGATGATGAGAAAGGCGCGTGCGTCGATGAGCGGCCCCAAGGCCGGCGTCGATACAAAGGTAGTAAAAAGCATCTGTACGCACTGCGCGGTGGGTTGCGGTGTCTACGCCGAAGTTCAAAACGGCGTGTGGACCGGGCAGGAGCCCGCCTTCGATCATCCCATTAGTTTGGGCGCTCACTGCGCCAAGGGCGCGTCGGTACGAGAGCTCGGTATTGGCGAGCGGCGCGTGAAGTATCCGACCAAGCTAGAAGGCGGCAAGTGGAAACGGATCTCGTGGGATCAGGCCATCAATGAGATCGGTGACAAGATGCTTGAAATCCGTAAGACATCAGGCCCCGACTCGGTGTACTGGCTAGGCTCGGCGAAGTTCAGCAACGAGCAGGCTTATTTGTTCCGTAAGTTCTACGCCATGTGGGGCAGCAACAACGGCGACCACCAAGCGCGCATCTGCCACTCGACGACAGTTGCCGGGGTAGCCAACACATGGGGTTACGGTGCGATGACCAACTCCATGAACGACATCCGCCATAGCAAGGCGATCCTGATCTGCGGGGGTAACCCGGCCGAGGCGCATCCCGTTTCCTTGCAGCATATCTTTTACGCTAAGGAACGCGGGGCGAAACTCATCGTGATTGATCCACGCTTCACGCGCACGGCGGCCCATGCCGATCACTACGTGCGCATCCGCCCCGGCACCGACGTACCGATCGTCTGGGGCATGCTCTGGCACATATTCGAGAACGGCTGGGAAGACAAGGAATTTATCCGCCAGCGCGTCTATGGAATGGACCAGATCCGCGAAGAGGTCGCCAACTGGACCCCGGATGAGGTCGAGAAGGTGACCGGCGTCGATGAGGCGACGTGCAAAGAGGCCGCTAGATTGATGGCCGAGAACCGACCGAGCACCTACATCTGGGTCATGGGCGGCACGCAACACACCATCGGCAACAACAATACGCGGGCTTACTGTGTATTCCAGCTCGCGCTAGGCAACATGGGTGTGTCCGGCGGTGGTACCAATATCTTCCGCGGCCATGACAACGTCCAGGGCGCCACCGATATGTGCGTGCTCAGTCATTCGCTGCCTGGCTACTACGGCCTGTCAGCCGGTGCCTGGAAGCACTGGTCGCGTGTCTGGGATGTCGACTACGACTGGATGCAATCGCGCTTCGATCAAGGCACTTACGAGAAGAGCAAGGGCAAAGCGGTCAAGCCGATGAATACCAAGGGCATCCCGGTGTCGCGTTGGATAGACGGCGTGCTCGAGGACAAGGCCAATATTGCGCAGAAGGACAATCTGCGGGCGATGGTGTACTGGGGTCATTCCCCCAACAGCCAGACCCGCGGCCTGGAAATGAAAAAGGCCATGGAGAAACTGGATCTGCTGGTGATTATCGACCTAGTGCCGACCGCCAGTGCCGTCATGCACGACCGCACGGACGGCGTGTACGTGCTGCCGGCAGCCACGCAGTTCGAGACCTACGGCTCGGTGACGGCGTCTAACCGCAACCTGCAGTGGCGCTCGAAGGTTATCGAGCCGTTGTTTGAGTCGCTGCCCGATCAGACCATCATGTATAAGTTCGCCAAAAAGTTGGGTTTTGGTGAGCAGTTCACCAAGCACATCAAGGTGAACAATGATGAGCCGTTGATCGAGGATGCCACCCGCGAGTTCAACCGCGGCATGTGGACCATCGGTTACACCGGTCAGAGCCCCGAGCGGCTGAAGGCGCACCAGGAGAACTGGCATACCTTCAATCCCGATACCATGCTGGCGGAGGGTGGTCCGGTCGATGGTGAGGCCTACGGTCTGCCGTGGCCATGTTGGGGTACGCCGGAGATGAAACATCCCGGAACGCCAATCCTGTACGACACCAGCAAACCGGTGGCCGAGGGTGGCCTGAATTTCAGGGCCCGCTTCGGTGTGGAGCGTAACGGTGTCAACCTGCTGGCGGAAGGCTCGGCCCCGGTCGGCAATGAGATCGGTGACGGCCATCCCCAGTTTGACCACAAGCTACTCAAAGAGCTGGGCTGGTGGGATGACCTGACCGCCGACGAGAAGGCGGCGGCCGAAGGCCGAAACTGGAAGACCGACCTATCGGGCGGTATCCAACGGGTGGCCATCAAGCATGGTTGCGCCCCCTTTGGAAACGCGAAGGCCCGCGCGGTCGTGTGGACCTTCCCGGATCCGGTACCCATCCATCGCGAGCCGCTATACACCTCGCGTCGTGACCTGGTCGAGAAGTATCGCACCTACGACGACCGTAAATCGCACTACCGGTTGCCTGTGCGTTACTGGTCGATTCAGAAGCAGGACTTCACCAAGAAATACCCGCTGATCCTGACCACCGGGCGCTTAGTGGAGTACGAGGGCGGTGGTGACGAGACGCGGGCTAACCCGTGGCTGGCGGAACTCCAGCAGGAGATGTTTCTGGAGATCCATCCGGCCGACGCCACAGACCGCGGCATCCTCAACGGCCAGCAAGTGTGGCTCGAAGGTGCGGAAGGCGCCAGGCTTAAGGTCATGGCGACGGTAACCCGTCGTGCGGCCAGAGGCGTAGTGTGGATGCCCTTCCACTTTGCTGGGCACCTCCAGGGCAAGGATCTCGGGGACAAGTATCCGGAAGGCACAGTGCCTTACGTGTTGGGCGAAGCCGCCAACACCGCAATGACCTATGGATATGACTCGGTGACGCAGATGCAGGAAACGAAGTGCTCCCTGTGTCAGATCGAACTTGCCTGACCTAAGCGATAATGAGGAGACATAGCAATGGCTAGAATGAAATTCCTCTGTGACGCGGAACGCTGCATCGAATGCAATGCATGCGTTACCGCTTGCAAGAACGAGCATGAGGTCCCCTGGGGTGTTAACCGGCGCCGAGTGGTTGTCCTTGAGGACGGTGTGCCCGGTGAGAAGTCCATCTCAGTGGCCTGCATGCACTGTACTGATGCGCCGTGTGCTGCCGTTTGTCCGGTCGATTGTTTTTACACCACGGACGACGGCATCGTGTTGCACGATAAAGATCTGTGCATAGGGTGCGGTTACTGCTTTTATGCGTGTCCATTTGGCGCCCCGCAATACCCGCAGCAGTCTGCGTTTGGGGTACGTGGCAAGATGGACAAATGCACCTTCTGCGCCGGCGGACCGGAGGCCGACAACTCGGATGACGAGTATGCGAAATACGGCCGCAACCGCATCGCCGAAGGCAAGCTGCCGCTATGCGCAGAGATGTGCTCCACCAAAGCACTCCTGGCCGGTGACGGCGATCTGGTAGCCGACATTTATCGTCAGCGGGTTATTCGCCGCGGCGGTCGGCCCAAGACTTGGGGTTGGGAAACGGCCTATCAATCGTAGGCATCAATGGGGGAAGGCCGCGTAGGCCTTCCCCCAACCTTGGTCCGAACCGATAGAACAGGAGGGCGATATGTACGCCAGAGCAATTATTACGCTGGCGGCGGCTGTCATGCTTACGGCTTGCTATGAGTCGGCAGACGTGACGGTGCACAAACCCGGCGTTTACAAAGGGGCGAAGGATCCGCTTCTAGCAAAACAGCGCATGCCAGAGCAACAACAGGCATTGCGTGAGCGGTTCGCCTTAGTCCAACCCGACCGGTAAAGTTATGTTATCGGGGAGCGCGGTGAAAGGCGGCCTGACTAGTCTAGTGCTCGTCGTTATGGCGCTAATGATACTCGGCTGCTCCAAGATACAGGAGCCGTGGGTGACGAGCGATCAACAGCTAACAGACGAGCGTAGTCGTTCGGTAGAGCAACAACGCGGGCTGCGACACCGAATTATGACCAGTCAAATCGAACGATAACTAGAGGAGACCCGACCATGTGCGGATTTGTTAAAAGCAAAACACCAAAGACGGTAGCGCGTCGCAAACGCATCGCGTTCTGGGCGTCGGCCATGATTCTAGTAGGCGTTGTCGTACTGCCGCTGGGCGGTTATCTCTATACTGGCTTAACGGCACAGGCGGCGGCAGAAGAGCAAACAAACCCACGCGCAAACTACTGGCGCGCCGTACGTGAAGGCAACACAGGTTACACCGCCGTTGTAGGTCAAGAAACCAACGTGCTAATTCAAAACGGTGGCCAGAACTGGCGCCAGACGAGAAACGGACCGGTGGCGAATATTGGACCGTGGATCCTTGCCGTTGTCGCAGCGACGATCCTTCTCTTTTTTCTGGTGCGTGGCCAAGTCAAAATGGACAAAGCGTCATCCGGCAGGATGATACAGCGCTGGAATACGGCAGAGCGTGTTTTGCACTGGTACACGGCGATTCTATTTATCATACTGGCAATCACTGGTCTAAGCCTATTGTTCGGGCGCGCGGTTTTGATCCCGGTTCTTGGTGCCAGTGGTTTTAGCGCCTGGGCCCAGTTATCGATCAACCTACATAACTATCTCGGCCCGTTCTTTATCGCCGGTGTTGTGTTGTCGATTATCGCCTGGATTAAATACACCATTCCAAACGCGACAGATTGGGCATGGATCAAACAAGGCGGCGGCATGTTCGGCAAAGGAAAACACCCGCATGCCGATCGAATTAACGCTGGCGAGAAGATATTGACGTTCTGGGTGGGCATGGTCGTGTTAGGTATTGCGGTCTCCATTACGGGGCTTATGCTTCTAGGATGGATCGGTGGCCAATTCCGTGAGACGATGCAGACAGCCAATCTCATCCACTCCATCGCAGCGACGATTTGGGTTGCACTGACGCTCGGCCATATCTACCTCGGTGCTTGGGGGGTGGAAGGCACACTCCAGGGTATGTGGAAGGGCGAGGTCGACGAGGAGTGGGCCAAGCAACACCACGACCTGTGGTACGAGGAAGGCAAAAAGGGCTAACCAGCCCCCTCGCTAGATAAGTTTTTCCGCACAATCGATATCAACAGGCCGTCTCCCGCGTATGGCGGGCAGACGGCCTTGCTTTTCTGCGCTATCTAGACTCGATCCGAGCTTGTTACAATCCCTCTATGGGCATGAAATCGTTCCCTAGGGCTGTGTGTGAGGCCATGAGCGCGACTGGCAGCGTGGTCACCTGCCTCCCAGTTAAACTCGAATCTGATGTCTGGGAGACCGCTCTCTTCTTCCACCTCATGGGACCCGAGTGCAAACAGGACCGCCACGTTTTTGCAAAAACTTCAAAACCATTACCCATAACACTCGAAACCGACCTGTTGGAACTTCAACATGCCAGCGTGGTTACGATACGCGCTGAGGTGTTCACCTTACCCGATGATCCCCTGACGGCGGAAATCCTACTGACCCCTGGTGGTGCGCGAGCTCATTTCGATGCATTGAAGCTGCTATCCGAACAACAAAGACTGTGTTGGTTTTTTGCCGACGAGGATTTTCGTGTGCTCCATTCCCAACAGAATACTTTGGAACGTGATCAACACGCCGGTTTCGATGACTTATTGCGCGATGCTGTACGGCACGACGCGCTAATACGGTCTACTAGTCGGTACGATGCCGAGTCCGCCCTGGCTGAAATCGCCGCCCATTATGAGCTACGCGCCGGTTTCTCTCATGTTCCACAGGGCGGTGCCGGGACCAAGACCGTGCAGTAGAATTCGTGAACCTTGAACATCTGCAGAAATATTCGTATAACATCAGTCAATAGAGAGGTCTTGATGTCCATACAAGTGAAGTTCTTAGCCGCTATGCGTGAACGCATGGGCCGTAGCGACGATACAGTGGAAGTCGATAGTACCGCTACGGTGGCCGATGTGTGGGCGCGGGTATCTGGAGACCAACCACTACCGCCCAGCACCCTTATTGCGGTTAACATGGAATACACGGATGCTAACCACGAGGTTAAGGATGGCGATGAAATTGCTTTCCTACCGCCGGTGACCGGAGGTTAATGTGCGCATCGAGGTACGCGACGCACCATTCGATCCGTGGCAAGCAGTGCGCGATTTTCAAAGCGAAATGTCTGGCCAGGCAGGCAAATATGGCGCTACCGCAACCTTCGTAGGGACGATGCGCGACTTCAACCAAGGAGATCGCGTTGAGCAGATGACGCTTGAACATTACCCGGGGATGACTGAGAAGTGCTTAAATGAAATCAGTAAAAAGGCGTCCGAACGATGGGACATTGCCGACAGCCTGATCATTCATCGGGTTGGCGACCTGCAACCCAACGAGCCCATCGTTCTCGTTGCCGTCTGGTCTGCGCACCGGGCTGCCGCATTTGAAGCCTGTCGCTATCTGATAGAAGAACTAAAATCCCATGCCCCCTTTTGGAAGCGCGAGCAGCTTAGCGAACACTCTCGTTGGTCGGAACAGAATACACCTGCCGCTACCGGCAAAGTACGCTCATCCTAAATCTATGCCCGTTCGATTAGCTTGCTGGCCCGCAGCCGTGATTGCGGCCGTAACATTGACGCTAGTGTCGCCTGGGCTAGGCGCTGCCCTCAACGACGATTGGCTGTCAGCGCTGGAAAAACGCGATCTATCGGCAATTGAGCGGCTCATTAAACGCGGTGCCGACGTCAACTTATCAACCGACGACGGTAAGACTGCCCTCATGTTGGCGGCACACGAAGGCGAAGTACGCCTTGTGCGCGGCTTACTGAAAGCAGGTGCCGATATGAATCATACCACTCAATCCGGGGGCACAGCTTTGATGTACTCGGTCCTTTCGGGTGACCCGAGGCCTGTCGAAGTACTGCTTTCTGACGGGGCAGCGGTGAATACCAAGGCCAAATTCGCTTGGACCGCCATCATGATCGCCGCTGTCAAAGGTTATGCTGACACTGTGAAATTGTTGATAGCGCACGGGGCTGACGTCAACGCCCCGGACATATACGGATGGACACCACTTATGAGGGCAGCGTTCGAGAATCGCCCTGCCGTGGTGAAAACGTTGTTGCAAGTAAACGATGTTGATCTAGACGCCGGCGATGAATACGGGGCTACCGCTTTGCACCACGCAGCCATAAAGGGACATTTGAAGATTATCCGCCTGTTACTGGACCATGGCGCCGATCTTCAACTGAAAGATACTAAAGGACGTACCGCTTTGATGGCAGCGACGGAACAAGGGCAAACCGCTGTAGTCGAACTTCTCAAACAAGCTATTGCCAAAAAAGCCTCGCCATAAGCAACTTGCCATCTCTATTAACACAGTACTTGAGTCTCACAATATTCATCAACTGGCACCACAGCAGCAGTATCGACAACTTCTTTGCGAATCTCCGATGTTAAGTGCTCGAGCTCCAGTCGGACTCGAAACGTGTCGAAGAACTTATCAAACATATTGCCACCGTATATCCCACTGGCGTAGAGATTATCGTTGTGTTCCTCATATTCCAGCAGAATAGCTGCTAGCGGTTGTGGTGCTGGACCACCAATGACACGGGCACCAGTGGCCGGATCGTAAACACTCCGTTCAGAACAACAATAGATGATCTGTGAACGCTCAGCTGTCGTTTTTCTCTTGTCTTCAAAGCGTACAGCTTCATGACGATAGTTGATAAAGTTCACAGACCGCGTCGGGTGCGTCATTTGGTGAGCGCATATCGCTGAAAACGCTACTAACGAGCGTTGCGGTCCCACTCCCCCGCGCCAGTAGTAGGTTTGCCCCGCTTCGGTCTTTAACTCGGTGGCTTTTTCTGTGGGCTTACCTAAATTGATCAAAAAGCATGGCGTCGTTATGAAAGGATAAAGAAACACGTAGCTCTGACCCACTTTAAGGTCCGAGTACTTAATCGGGCGATCCCAATTGTTTACCAGTCTTACGCGCTTGAATCGACGGAGAGTGGCATCGCCTTGTGCAAGCAACTGCGGGCTGGCGCTGATCATTGCAATCGCTGAAGCACAAAGCTTAACGAAGCCTCGACGGCCTAGCTTGGAATCATCCCTCATGCGTTCCGTCTCCTTGTTGTCAGTCAACTGTGATCATACCATGCGTTTTAAAGCAACTTCACCCGCTGCGTTCATGCTGGGTATCAGTAGCCTCTACTTCTACTTTGTCACTGCCAGTGCCGCTTGTATCATAGCGAGAATGCGCTGCCTCCAATTGATACTACCGTTCGGCTGGTTCGATCGCCCGCCCTCCGTGAATCGACTAATCGGTGTCAAATGGCGTGTGTCCGTGTCATACGGCGAAGACGCAAACTATGATATTGCGCACGACACACGCGAATTCTATCGACTGTCTTATCATGTAGACCTAAATGACGAGCAACTAAACCAACTGATTGAACACGCCGGAGTGGGCGATGACAAAACAAGATAGGCAATTAGCATCGGCGATTGCCCCGGCTGGCGCCACGCTAATCGCCTGGCTCTCTGGCGGCATGTTGATGCTTTTGTTCCCGGGTTCCTTCATGGTGGGGAAGTTCGATATTTCGCCCGCCCAGGTGGTTTCTGTCATTTATGCTGGCGTTAGCGGGGGCTCACACAACCTTCCACCGGTAGTTGATACGGTGATCTTTCAAATTCGCCTGCCACGGGTGATTGCCGCCATGTTAGTGGGCGCCGCATTAGCCGCGGCCGGCGCAACCTATCAGGGAATGTTTCGCAATCCGTTGGTATCGCCTGACATTCTCGGCGTCTCAGCCGGCGCTGGCCTAGGTGCTGTGCTCGGTATTTTTCTCTCGCTCCCAGTTATTGGCATCCAATTGCTAGCGTTTGTCTTTGGATTAGGCACTGTCCTTCTTGTTTATGTGATTAGTCGGACGGTACGCGGCCATGATCCACTTCTGGTGCTGGTATTGGCGGGTGTCGTGATGGGCGCCCTGGCGGGTGCGTGCATTTCCATGATCAAGGTTTTGGCCGATCCATACGATCAACTACCCGCAATTACATTTTGGCTTCTAGGAAGCCTAACGGCGGTGAATCTCCACGACGTGGCTTCCATCCTCCCGCTGATTTTGCTCGGCCTCGTTCCACTCTACCTCTTACGATGGCGCATGAATCTGATGTCGCTGGGTGACGAAGAAGCACAAGCCCTTGGCATCGATGCCGTGAAGATGCGCATTGTATTTATTTGCGCTGCTACTTTGATTACCGCCGCCGCTGTTTCTATTAGCGGCATTATCGGGTGGGTCGGACTCATGATGCCACACATAGCCCGTATGCTTGTTGGCCCCAGCTTTTCTCGCCTACTGCCAGTTTCGATTATGCTTGGCGGCGGCTATCTCTTGGCCGTCGACGACTTAGCGCGAGTAATGGCCGACATCGAGGTCCCCCTGGGAATCCTCACCGCCTTCCTGGGTGCGCCTTTTTTCCTGTGGCTTCTGGCGGCAACGCGTCGAGGTTGGCAATGAGGCTGGCGGTCCAAGGGCTTGGATTCGGCTATCCGTCTAAAGCCGTCGGCCGCAACGCTAGCTTCGCATTGGAAGCAGGCGAAGTGCTTTGTCTATTGGGCCCAAACGGCAGCGGCAAAACGACGCTATTCAAGACCATCCTCGGTTTGTTGCCACCCCAGGGCGGCACCGTGAACCTAGCTGAACAAGATATTGCCAGCTGGTCACATCGACAGATAGCCCGAGTAATGGGATACGTGCCACAAGCGCATGCCGCGTACTTTCCCTTTACGGTGATTGAAACTGTGTTGATGGGACGTACGGCGCATATGAACCTGTTTTCCAGCCCTTCGCGGCATGACCTGGCGGTAGCGGAGCAGGCGCTTGCAACCTTGGGTATCAGTCACCTGCGAGATGTGATCTACACGCGCACCAGCGGTGGTGAACGTCAACTTGCATTGATTGCACGTGCCCTCGCGCAAGAGCCCCGCATCCTAGTGATGGACGAACCCACAGCGAGTCTAGACTTCGGCAATCAAATGTTGGTGCTTGATCAAATCAGGACTTTAGCTAAAACGGGAATTGGCATCATCCTGTCCACGCACGATCCCGATCATGCGTTTCTCTGTGCCAATCGTGTGGCCATGCTACACGAAGGCACGCTGGTGCGCCTCGGATCACCGGACGAAACGATCACTAGTGAGAGTCTAAAATTGTTGTACGGGATTGATGTCAATGTGCTCGAAGTCAGCGCTCATCCTGGGTCCCTGGGAGGTGCCGTTCATGTATGCGTCCCGACATTAGGAGCACACCAGACAAGCTAAAGTTATTCAGTACTCGCGGCAGCTTTCTTGATTAAACTCGCGGCTTCCATATCTCCGATCATTTCCGCCGCTGCTAACGCCGTCCATCCGTCCTTTGCTTTTATATGTACGTCCGCTCCGGCGGCGAGCAATAATCTCACGATATCGATATGGCCGCCATTGGCAGCCAGCATCAATGTGGTATTACCATGCTGTTCGTCGGTAGCATCGACATCGGCGCCCTGATCAAGCAACCATAGGACAGCACGCGTTTGGCCGGCACGCGTCGCCAACATCAATGGTGTCTGCCCCCGCTTACCGTAACCTTGCGGATCGGCGCCGGCATCAAACAGGCGCTCTAACATCGTGATATCACCTTGCAGGGCCACTCGGCCTAGAGGGCTTTGCCCACCATTTGCGCGTGCATTCACATCGGCGCCAGCATTCAGCAATGCATCCACCGTACTCACATGGCTAACTTCGACGGCCAACAACAGTGCCGAGTAACCATCCTGTGTACGGGCGTTGACATTTGCTTTGTTGGCCAGTAGCAATTCCGCGATTTTGAGGTTGCCCTTTCTCGCCGCCGCCATCAACGCCGTCCAACCATCATGGGCACGAAAATTCACATCTGCTTCACTTACAATAAGCTCGATGACTGACTGTAAACCACGGCGATTGGCAGCTGCGTGCATTAATGCGGTATTGCCTTGTTTCAGGCCTGAGGCATCGACCTCAGCACCATTGCGCAAAAGTTCTATTACGACTTCAGCGTGCCCACGCCCTGCTGCCAATATGAGGGGGGTATTCCCGTATCTGGTCTCGCGCGCGCCAATATCAGCCCCGTGGTCGAGAAGCAGTTTGACAACGCTGAGGTAGCCGTCGTGAGCAGCTTGCATCAGCGCCGTCCAGTTGTCTGAGGCACGCGCAGTAACATCCGCTCCACGAGAAAGCAACAAAGCGACGATTTCTCGGTGGCCCCGCTTGGCGGCCAGCATCAGGGCTGTGTTGCGCTCAGGGCGCGTGTCACGAGCATCAATTTTTGCGCCGCGATCCAACATCTCAACCACCAAGTCGAGACGCCCCGCCTCTGCTGCCATTAACAGCTTTTGATTATTCGCCTCCTCTGGCTCACTGCTCGCGACAACTGTCAGGGCCCAGAGCAGCAGGCCCAAAATCAGGAAACAAGCAATAAGTCTAGAAATCACAATTTGTTCGTTACCCTTTTTAAAAGTTAGCAATAAATCTCACTCTTTCGGCTGCGATGTCTACGCCGAAGCGTTGCACGTCCAGACACATTTCGATGAAGCCCTCTTCGAAATCAAAGCTGTGCGCGTCCGCCATGACCTTCAGTTCGCGCAATTCATTTCCAGTCAGCCAGATAATGGTGGTTTCCGATGGGTCCCTGGATTCGAGCTCGCCGAGCCGGAAATAGTGGTAAATGTCTTCCAAGTCATAATCACCATCTTGATACTGATGGACGAGTCTTTGCTCGCCGCTGGCATCCGTACCGTAGACGCCAAGTGGTAAGTCGTTTTGCAAATCGTCAGTCACGCGACTTCAGCACTACATAGAAAAGAACTCCGCAATAGTAACTTTTCGCCTTGTATCATCCGCAAGCTTAACAACGAGCGCGCCATCCGCATCCAGCTCCACAAACTCGCCACTTACTGTTTCTTTCGCTAGCTGTAGTTCTATCGGTTCACCCATGCCGTTCGCGCGCTGTGTCCATGCCTTACCGATCGGACCGAACCCGTCTTCGGCCCAACGGTTGATCCAAGACAGAAAGTTCCGACTAAAGCTTTCGAGGAGCTCAGCATCCGTCGATTTCGAGAAACCATCGGCATGCATGTTCGCAGCACCATCGTCTAAGTCCTTCGGATGCGATTTGACATTAACATTAATAGCCAAAACTAGGGACTCGACATTGCCATTGTTAACAGCACAGGGATCCAACAGTATTCCTGCCACTTTAAGGTTGTTCAGAAGTACATCATTCGGCCAGCGATATCGAAGTTCGGTCATGGGAGTCACTAGACCCGAGATTGCAATCGCTAGGCTCACCGCGGCCACATAATTGATTTGCCCAGTAACCGCGATTGGCTCATCAGGGCGCAGAATAATTGCACAGTGAAGATTCCCGGGTTCAGAAAGCCATTGATGGTCGAAGCGACCGCGCCCAGCCGTCTGTTCCTTAACCCACACCAATGTACCCTCCTCTGCGCCCGATAAAGCTAGTCGTTTGGCCTCGCTTACAGCACTATCGATGCTATCGTGCATTACCAACTCGTACAGCGGGGGGATATTCAGCGTTGCCGTCATTCCAACTATGTACTATCTAGCGTTTCCAGGTCCCCGATTTGCCACCGGACTTTTCTAGCAAACGAATGTCATTGAGCGTCATTCCACGATCTACGGATTTACACATGTCATAGATGGTGAGGAGTGCTACCTCGACCGCCACCATAGCTTCCATTTCTACCCCCGTACGCTCACGCGTTTCTACCGTGGCTCGACATTGGACACAGTCCTCTTGAGGTAATACATGCAAGTCGATTTCTATATGGGTGAGTGTGAGCGGGTGACACAATGGTATGAGTTCGGACGTTTTCTTCGCTGCCATGATGCCTGCCACACGGGCAACCCCCAAGACGTCGCCCTTCGCATGTCCACCCTGTTGAATCAGCGCCAACGTTTCGGGTTTTGTGTAGATTCGTCCCTCAGCAATAGCAGTACGGCGGGTAACGTCCTTAGCGCCCACATCTACCATGTGCGCTTCGCCATCAGTATTGAAGTGGGTCAGTTTCGTCATAATCGCCCTATCTGTCGGCAGAACCATAGACCTGCTCGAAACGGGTAGAGTAACCTACCCCCTCTGGGAACTGCAGGCAAGCCTGGGAGATGGTGATCATAACGCGAACCTTGCAATTAGCCTTAGCGACCGTATCGGCCTTGATCATCGTGATGGCACAGGCAAACGACGTGGGTATTGCTGCCCTTTTACGCTCAGCAATTGATGTTGCTTGTACATCGTCGCAAAGCGATTTAGCGCAAATGGCGAACCGTTTAGGCAATGCAAACGGGGCGGAAGAAAAACTGATTAAAGTTCGTGGGGTTACAATTGGTTGGCAACGCCGCTTTACACGTGCAGACGGGAGCGAAATTAGGTTGCAACGTATAGCGCCGACTGGGCGACCCCAGCGCTTCAGCGCCGAGTATTGGACGCCCATAGCAGGCATCATACGCCCAATCATGACAGCTGTGACTGATACCGAGTGCGCCATACAGCTGGGACGTCGTCTGCTTTATGATGACACAACAGATGCAGCCATCACCCTTGAACACTTAGACACAACCCTGGCTCCCACTGGCATCACAGAACCGTTAAACCCGGCAGTTCCGTCAGGGGATGATAAGGGCGGCGTTTTGGTTGCCATGGTTGATGCCGGCGTAAATTATCTACTTCCAGCGATTGCTCAACGGTTAGCGCGGGCGGGGGACGGCACGATTCTGGGTTATGACCACTGGGACCTTGACCACCGTCCGTTTGATGCTAATCCTGCCCGGTCACCGTTCTTCCCACAACGTCACGGAACTCGCACTGCGTCCTTGTTGCTACGTGAAGCACCGCGGACCAGGTTGGTCCCTTACCGCTACCCTCGACCGGATATGCGTCGCATGACCGATCTTGTTCGTGATGTCGCCACCAAAGGTATATCGATTGTCAACCTTTCGCTAGGCAGCAACAAGAAGGATGATTGGACAGCCTTTGCGGAAGCTGCAAAAGAATATCCGGAGATACTCTTTGTAGTCTCTGCTGGCAACAATGGGCGTGATATCGATGCACGACCGGTCTATCCGGCAGCATTGCCCCTGGACAACATCATTACCGTCACGTCATCTGAAATAGATGGGCAACTAGCACCGGGCTCCAACCATGGCCAAACGTCAGTCGATCTGCTTGTACCCGCCGAGCGTCTCAGCGTCACAAGTTTCGAGGGCCACTCAATGCGTGTCTCAGGGTCGAGTTATGCGGCCGTGCGCATAAGCGCTATGGCCGCCCGTCTCCTGGCGAAAAATCCGACGTGGCGCGCACCGGAACTAAAGACGGCCATTCTCGTAAGGGCAATACGCCCAATTGGTAATCACAAGACATATGTTGCACAAGGCTTTATACCCGACCCCCAGACGGCCGAGCAACGCTCGCCCGTACCGCGCGATGTCGAACTGGAGACGATAGACTCGCGCAAATTGACGGCTACCAACCTCTACAACGGCCATGAATCTAAACATATCTTCACGCATGAACTCATCCTCACACTGGTATACTTTGAGCGCACATCCTGGGATTTCGTGCGTCTCGAACATACACTGAAACACGCAGCAAAAATCCTTGGTCAATGTGGCATCTATATGCCGCGAGCAGATCTACATATGCTCCGCGGGCCTGAGATATTTCTTTACTTCACTGAGTCGAATGCTAAACAGTTGGCTAGTCGTTTGTCGTTCCCCCGGCCAACTGTTTATTTTGTAAGAGACTCCCTGAAAGTGGATGCTTACGAGGCCGAGG
>CAXMNC010000152.1:0-3472 GCA_964194625.1 Acidiferrobacterales bacterium | reverse complement strand
CGGTTGTCTGTAGGGGTCGTGGCTGCATTGCGCCTAGATTCAATTTCCCTTACTCTCGCACCTGCCGCAAGAGTTCCTATTTTGGATTTATTATTAGAAATCACTCTACTTGCTGCCGACACTTTTATTAGAAATCACTCTACTTGCTACCAACACTTTCTCGTTTTTATCGGGGCTTACGATAGCTATTCGCACGCCTAGTTACAACTCAATGAGGGACGCCAACAATGGCCGATATTGATATCGCGCGCAAAGCGACGTTGCGAAAAATAACAGAGCTAGCAAAAGAACGGTTGGGTATCGATGAGGACAATATCGACCCGATCGGACACTACAAAGCCAAGCTCAATATGGAATTCGTCCACAGTCTCGAGGATCGAGAAGACGGCAAGCTCGTATTGGTGACCGCTATTAGCCCCACGCCGGCGGGCGAAGGTAAAACGACAACGACCATCGGGCTCGGCGATGCGCTCAATAAAATCGGCAAGAAAACAATCATGTGTCTACGCGAACCGTCGCTAGGCCCTTGTTTTGGGCGAAAGGGGGGCGCCGCTGGTGGCGGATACGCGCAAGTCGTGCCCATGGAGGACATCAATCTGCATTTCACCGGCGATTTCCATGCAATCTCGCTTGCTCACAATTTGTTGGCAGCGCTGATCGACAATCACATACACCATGGCAACACGCTTGGATTGGATGATCGTCGAATCACCTGGCACCGCGTGGTAGATCTGAATGATCGAGGGCTGCGAAAGATTATGACCGGGCTCGGTGGGCTAGCCAATGGCCATCCACGCGAAACGAGTTTCGCCATCGTTACCGCGTCTGAAATAATGGCTATCTTGTGTTTGTCGAATTCGTTGCAGGATCTTAAGAAACGACTCGGTAACATCATTATTGGTTATGACCGAAGCAAGGAACTGGTTCGGGCCAGCCAGATCAACGCACAAGGCCCTATGGTCGTATTACTGAAAGATGCGATCAAACCCAACCTGGTGCAAACCTTAGAGAACAATCCGGTGCTTATCCACGGTGGGCCGTTTGGCAACATCGCCCACGGTTGTAATTCGGTCATTGCAACCAAGGCGGGATTGAAGTTAGCCGACTACGTGGTAACCGAGGCTGGTTTCGGGGCTGATCTGGGTGCCGAAAAGTTTATTAACATCAAATGCCGCAAGGCTGGGTTGCGCCCGTCGTTAGTGGTCGTGGTAGCAACCATACGGGCGCTCAAGTTTCATGGTGGGGCTGATCTAAAAACGCTAGACACTGAGAGTCTCACTGCCTTGGAAAAGGGACTTCCCAATCTAGAGCGCCACATCAACAATATCCGCAACCATTTTGGCTTGCCTTGCATTGTCGCGATTAACCACTTCACGGCCGACACAGATGCGGAGGTAGAGTTATTGAAACAAAAACTTGCCCACCACGGTGTCAAGGTTGTGCTAGCGAGTCATTGGGCTGATGGCGGGGCAGGGGCGGTCGAACTGGCAGAGGAAGTGGTCGAAAAGATCGAGACCATTCCGCCCGACCTGAAATTTCTCTATGAAGACGATGAACCCCTATGGGATAAGATCAAGAAGGTTACAAGCAACATCTACGGTGCCAGTGAGGTAGTGGCCAATACCAAGATACGCGCTCGTATTAAGAACTACCAGGACAATGGCTACGGTCATGTGCCGGTATGTCTTGCCAAGACCCAATACTCGTTTTCGACTGATCCGCTACTACGTGGCGCGCCGTCTGGGCACGTTGTACCGATTAACGACGTTTACTTGGCGGCCGGCGCAGAGTTTCTGGTATTGATATGCGGCGATATCATGACCATGCCGGGCCTACCGAAGAAACCGGCGGCCGATCAGATCGATATCGATGAGGATGGCAACGTCGTAGGTTTGTTCTAGTTTATGTCTGCACCCCTTGACTCGCGGTGCAGAAGATCAAAGAAGTTGCGATAGAGTCGGCGCGCATCGTTTTAAACGGTCTTACCGCCGGCCTCTTTCCAGGCCTCGATACCGCCATCTATCAAACAGGCGTTGAGTCCTCGTCCACGCAAGTGATCGACAACTGCGTTGCTGACGGCATGGCCGTGCACGCAGTACACTACAATCGTGGCGTCGCCTGATAGGTCAGCGCTCCATTCAGCGACCTCGGCCGGATCCAGCCAACGTGCCCCCGGTAACATTTTGTGATCTAGATCAAAATCGGCCTTCTTACGCACATCAAGGATCTGCGTATCACGGCCCTGTTCTAGCCATTGGCGGAGTTCAGCTGGCTCGATGTTGCGGTTCATGGTTTCCTCCTTATGAATCGTTTTGTGGTAAAAGCGACTGAAGCATGGATGACCTTTCTTCTAAACCGATCGACGCCTCGACAAGTATGCCGGAGCACGGAATCTCGTTTGCCGACGCGGTTCGTGTGTGGCTCAAGATTGCGCTACTAAGTTTTGGCGGTCCGGCTGGACAAATCGCCATCATGCATCGTATTTTGGTGGACGAGAAACGTTGGATTAGTGAACGGCGATTTCTGCATGCCCTCAATTATTGCATGCTACTCCCAGGTCCTGAGGCGCAGCAACTCGTTACCTACATTGGTTGGTTGTTACATCGCACGCTTGGCGGCTTGGTGGCCGGCACGTTATTTGTCTTGCCTGGTTTCGTCGTGATACTGGGTTTGAGCATTCTCTATGCTGGCTACTACGATGTCTCGTTTGTGCAAGCGTTGTTCTTTGGATTGAAACCGGCCGTGTTAGCGGTGGTTGTGCATGCCGGGCACCGCATCGGTGGTCGCGTTCTCAAAAACAAATTGGCAGTTGCCATTGCCATTGGTGCTTTCATAGCGTTGTTCTTTTTCAAGGTTCCCTTCCCCTTGATCATCGTGGCGGCAGCCATGGTCGGTTATGTTGGCAATCGCATCAGACCCGATCTGGTTGTGTCGATCAGTAGAGATGAAAAGGATTCCAAGGGTACCGTCGATGCAATCTTGTCTGACGGCGTACCGGAACATGTTCGGCCTTCATTCAGGCGCGCGCTACACATCACCGCACTTTGTATAACCCTCTGGTTAGGCCCCATCGTCGTGCTTGCGATGACGTTAGGTCCGTCCCACCTGTACACACAGATGGGATTGTTTTTTAGTAAAGTGGCGGTCGTTACCTTCGGCGGTGCCTATGCGGTGCTCGCCTATGTCGCTCAGCAGGCGGTCGATTCATATGGCTGGTTACAACCTGGTGAAATGCTGGATGGCCTGGGTATGGCCGAAACCACGCCGGGACCGTTGATCATGGTTTTGCAGTTTGTTGGCTTCATGGCCGCTTTCCGCGATTCAGGTGGATTGGAGCCCATGCTAGCTGGCACGTTGGCGGCAGTGCTTACAACGTGGGTCACATTCGTCCCGTGTTTCCTCTGGATCTTCCTTGGCGCACCTTATATAGAGATGTTGCGCGGCAACGTATCTCTAAACTCTGCTATGTCTG
>CAXMNC010000151.1:0-69762 GCA_964194625.1 Acidiferrobacterales bacterium | reverse complement strand
CGCCAGGGATTGGCAGGATACATTAACCATTTCTACAACCGGCAACGCATGCACTCGGGAATCGGTTATCATTCACCTGAGAAATATGAGCAAATCGCTGCTTAACCCAAACAGGTGTCCACTTTTGAGTGGGAAGATCATCGCCGGGGGGCTGAAGCACACGTACCCAGACAATGAGGCGTACCACGTGTCTCACGAGACGATCTATCGCAGTCTATTCGTTCAAGCCCGCGGCGTGCTTAAGAAAGAGCTGCAGGAGCATCTACGCTCGCAGCGGCCGATACGTCGTTCCCGGCACGCCACGGCAAAAGGCGACGGCCGCGGACGGATACCGGATATGGTCTCGATCAGCGAACGGCCGGCTAGCGTGGAGGATCGCGCAGTTCCTGGGCACTGGGAAGGGGATCTCGTTGCCGGATCTAAAAACAGCTACATGGCGACCTTGGTGGAGCGGCATACCCATTACGTGATGTTGGCGAAGGTGGCCAATAAGGACACTGAGAGCGTCGTCAACGCGCTCATTAAGCAGGCGCACAAGCTACCACCGCGGGAGCTTTATCGGTCGCTGACCTGGGATCGGGGGATGGAGCTCGCTGATCACAAGCGCTTCACCTTGGCCACGGATATCAAGGTCTATTTCTGCGATCCACAAAGCCCTTGGCAACGCGGCTCAAACGAAAACACCAATCGCTTACTAAGACAATATTTTCCGAAGCGTACGGACCTGTCAGTTCACTCGCAGGCGCACCTGAATTGGGTCGCCAGAGAACTTAACGAGCGACCACGGAAAACGTTAGACTTCGAGACACCGGCAGAACGATTTGCCGCATGTGTTGCATCGACCGGTTGAAACGGCAGTCGTTTCCAGCCATTGGCAATCTGACGCTATCTGTCAGGTGGAGTACTGCATAATACAACTGAGGCCCATCAGGTTACACGTCGCGCTAGCTCTTCTGGTGACACATCTTTTTTATGTACTGCCATCCACCATTGGTTTCCGGACGTATCTTGTACACCGGCATTGCGATCTCCGTAGAATTGATCCGCCGGCGCTCTAACTGAAATCGCCCCCGCTTTTAACGCTCGCTCGTAAGTCGCGTCGGGATCGTCCACGTATACGTAAAGGGTGGCTGGCATGGGTGTTATGTCGCCGACCGGCTCACCCATCATAATAGGGGAGTCACCGACTCTGACCCGGGCATGCTGAATACTCCCATCCGGCCTCGGGGTTATTTGGATCTCTTCACCGTCAAAGACTTCCTTTATGAATTCGATGAGATCAGCGACGCCTTTAACGACTAAATAGGGTGTCACCGTATGGTAACCATCGGGAATTGGGTTGGTCATTGGGATCCTCCTCTACAACCTCGCAAATGATAGGTCTGACGAGACAAGTTGTCATTGCTGCCAGCCCGTAACCGGGCAACAATACTTGTTATGGCCGCAATCCTCCTGTCACCCATGATAAAAGGCGCCTCACAAACCACGTGCCGGTGCAGCCGTGTTCCCCGAGCTTTGAGAGCACGGTGTCTACTGTAAAGCCCGTCGAAATTAAGGGCCCTAGCTGGCGCACGCCGCTGGTCATTCTGGTTGTTGGCTGCCTGATCGCCATCGTTGGTTTCGGCGCGCGATCGGTGTTCGGGCTTTTCCTCGAACCCATGACCGTGGCCAAGGGATGGAATCGCGAAACCTTCGCGCTGGCAATGGCGATCCAGAATCTGCTTTGGGGAATAGCGTTGCCTTTTGCGGGCGCGATAGCCGATCGCATCGGTCCGGTGCGTGTCATCGCCGGTGGCGCTGTCGTGTATGCGCTCGGCATTTGGGGTATGGCGGGCGCCAATGATGCGTTTGCACTTCATCTCTTCGGCGGACTCCTGACTGGCATCGGCGTGGCGTTTACCGCTTTTTCACTTGCACTTGCGGCGATGGCGCGAGTCGTTGGGCCGGAAAAGCGTTCGCTTGCGCTTGGGCTAGGCACCGCAGCGGGGTCTTTAGGCCAAGTTATTTTTTCTCCATTGAGCCAAGGTTTCATCAGTGCCTTTGGTTGGCACACGGCGTTACTCTTTGTGTCAGCCAGTACTTTGTTGCTGATCCCGTTAGCATTTGTGTTGCCCAATGACGCGCGGCCACACGGAGAACCGCTAACTGACCAAACGCTCAGCCAGGCAATACGTGAAGCAAGAGGTCATCGGGGTTTCGTATTGCTCACCAGCGGTTTCTTTGTGTGCGGTTTTCACGTCGCGTTTATCACCGTACATTTTCCCGCCTACGTCAAAGATCTCGGGTTGGCCGCCGAAGTGGGGGCGTACGCAATTGCACTGATCGGACTGTTCAACATTGTGGGCTCGTTCCTGTCGGGAATCATTGGCCAACGCTGGAGTAAGAAATACGGATTGAGTGTGATCTATTTCTCCCGCGCGGTCGTGATAACGATTTTCATGTTTGCACCAATTAGCAACTCTACTATCTATACCTTCGCTTCTGTGATGGGCATACTGTGGTTGGCTACCATACCGCTTACCATGGGCATCGTCGTGCAAGTGTTCGGTGTGCGCTACATGGCGACGCTATTCGGTATGGTTTTCCTGAGCCACCAAATTGGCAGCTTTCTCGGTGTCTGGCTGGGCGGGTGGATCTACGATGCCACCGGTTCTTACGATCCCATGTGGTGGGCAGGCGTGGCGCTCGGGCTAGCGGCCGCGGTAATTCACCTACCGATTGACGAGCGACCATTGCCAAGGTTGCAATCGAGTCACCGTTAAGCGGCGCTCACTTCTTCTGCGTCGGACAATCAGAATGGGCAGCGGAATTGAGGCTACTTATTCCGATTCTGCTGAAAAAGACGAAGCAACAGAGTCGTAACTAACCTCCCAGGAGGTTAGCGCGCTTTCAGGCGCGTTATCAGCGCCGGCGCCACCAGGCGCGGGCCATCATACCCTTCAACTTCGCCAAAGTAGCGATGTGCTTCCCAGTCGTCGCGTGCTCGTGAGATTTCTTCTGTAGTGCGGGCGACGAGATTCCACCAGAGAATGATCTTTTCGCCGAACGGTGCGCCGCCAATAATCGCGAAGCGGGCCGGTGATTCGTTGCTGATGGTAAGCGCATCTCGTCCCATCCCCAAGTAGTACAGCGTGCTGGGGGTCATAATTTCACTATCAATTGTGATCATCCCATCGGTGAGCAGTACCGCGTGCTCATACGATGGATCTAGTTCAAATGCGCGGGCGCCACTGTCGGTGAGGGCGATATCGTAACCAACAATCGGTGTAAACATACGCGCAGGCGATTGCGTACTCTGGCCTTTACCGACCAGCAAGGTAATGTCCATACCATCACGCTCTATGCGCGGTAGCGCCGGATGATGCTCAAATGCGGGCTCGGTGTGGCGATCGGTGTCGGGTAGTGCCACCCAAAGCTGCAAGCCATGAACGCGATCGCTATGCTCGCTCGGTGTTTCTTCAGAATGCACAATGCCGCGGCCCGCGGTCATGATGTTGAGTTGGTCTGGGCGAATGAGTTGTTGATAGCCCAGACTGTCGCGATGAAAGACTTCACCCTCGATCAACCAAGTCACTGTTTGTAATCCAATGTGTGGGTGTGGACCGACTCGGATACCATCGCCGCTACCGATTGCGAGAGGCCCGAAGTGATCTAAGAAACACCAAGCCCCGACCATCGGGCGGTCGCGTTGCGGTAATGCGCGACGTATCTTCATGCCTTCGCCCAAGATGGAGTCGCGGGTAGGTAGGGCTTCGATACAAGATGTTTTGGCGTGACCTTCGCACGAGGTGACTTTAGTGAGTTGATCGAGGTTGCTCATGGTGGTTTTCCTAGGATGTGTTGTTAACTTCGCTTGTTGAGAATCGGTTCGGTCAGCTCGGTTAGGCGTGTTCGTTGTTTGCCGTTCTCGTCGAAGTTGGCTGGATCCAACCAATGCGAGAAGGCATTATCAAGATCGGGCCATTCCTGGTCGATGGCGGCATACCAAGCCGTGTCTCGGTTGCGGCCCTTGTAGGTTGTAGCTTGCCGAAACACACCCTCGAACGATAGCCCCAGGCGCTGTGCGGCGGCGCGCGATCTAGCGTTAAGTGCATCGCACTTCCATTCGTAGCGCCGATAGCCGAGCTCGAAGGCGCGCTTCATCATGAGATACATGGCCTCAGTCGCAGCCGGCGTTCTCTGCAAGCGGGGTGAGAAATTGATGTGGCCGACCTCAATCGACCCGTTGGCGGGATCTATACGTAGATAACTCGCAACCCCCACTGCCTTAGCGCTCTTGGTATCTATGATGGCGTGAAACATCGGATCGCTGCCAAAACAGATCTCGCGCATCCACGTACTATAGTCGGCTAGGTTGTCGAACGGACCGTAAGGCAGATAGGTCCATATTCTGTGTTCTGTGTCCTGCGCATTCGCATCAAACAGATCGGCGGCATGTTGATCAGGATCAAGCACCTCTACCCGGCAGTAGTAACCTTCCATAGGCTCATGCGACGGTCGGTGGGGCGGTGTCCAACTCTCTAGGGCAAAACCGATCGGTTCGCCAAGCTGATTCCGATCATGCATCAAATGTGCCTCCTACTCTAATGACCAAGTATTTACCAATGGTATAGACACTTTGGTATTAGGAACAATAGTTAATGCGCTTCAAATAGGATTTCAGCGGAACCAAAAATGCGGTGCTATGCAAAGCATATGTAGTGATCCTGAAGAAGGCATGTCGTCTGTTACTAAGTCTTTTCCTCAGGCATGCTGACCAACACAAACAAAGTATCAATATGAAGTACATTCGGCTGGCCTTTTTCTTGTCGCACTGTTTTTTTCTTCTGTGATTGGCCTTACAGAGCAGGGACAGCAAGAGAATCTTTGGCGAGTCACCCTTAGCCATGCTATCTGTAGCGGTTGGTATAGGTTCAATAATGGTCCGGCAATGAAGAAGAACACCGAAGCCTTGCGCTGGCGTCCAGACACGCTCTGAACCGGGTGGCTTTGCACACCGCAAAGATCTTGCCTAAACGTTTGAACCGTTGGAAGCGGATATCGCACAAACCTTTGATGAGCAAGTGGATGCAATGAAGGTGATTCGTGTATGAGGTTAGTTATAGAGCAAAGTGATTAGGAGATACGGTAGTCTGATATTTGGACTTCCTTACCGTAATCTGCGAAATCGCCTTGCTGTCGACGCCAACGAAACTCACCCCAGTTTATGTGCGTGTACTTCGGTGGCGACGCCTCGTTCGTCACAACGTCAAGCGGATAATACTCACTGTCATAGGAAGGGTTGTAGAAAAAGGGTAGGCTATATCGGGCTTGGCCTTCGCTTGCGAGCACACGGTGCAGTGGTGCCTTATACAAGTCATTGGTCCAGACTTGTACGATGTCACCGATATTGATCACCAGCGCCTCGTCGACCGGCTCAATCGGAAACCACTTCTCGTCGCGGAACACCTGCAACCCGCCGACTTCGTCTTGAAGGAGCACGGTCAGTGCCCCCGCATCGCTATGGTGGTGGACACCAAGGTGGCCACTGGCGGCCGCTTTCTCGGTAACGGCCAAGGGGTCGTGGCTGGGATAGTAATTCAGTCGCAAGAAGCTCGTGTGTTTGCCGACAAAGTCTTGCGTCAGACGATCAGATGGAAATCCAAGACCCCGCGCGATGGTTTCCAGCAGTTTCGATGCAACTATCTCGCAAGCGTGGTAGTACTCCATCATTGTCGGCTCGAAATCGGGCAGGAGCGCCGAGTCCGGCCATTGGTTGTGGCCATCGTGGGTTAGACTCGCGGGATCATCATCTGAAAGTTCTGAATACGGCTTGTGTCCAAAATCGAATACTTCCTTCATGTCCCTGGTATTCTTGGTGAGCTCGCGATTATAGTAACCCCGTGGGTTGTCTTTGCTACGGGCCACGGTTTCCTTGGCATCTAAGGGTAGCGCAAAAAAGGCTTTTGTCTTCTGCCACACCCGATCGATCAACGTATCAGGTATACCGTGGCCCAAAACCTGGAAGAACCCCCAATCGCGACATGCCACGCGGATCCCCTCTACCGATGCTTGGGACTGTTTACTATCGCCGTCGATAAGCGAGGCAATGTCGATGACTGGTACGGTGTTAGCGGTCATATCGCGACTATTTTCGCATACTTTCCGCATCCGCTTTAGTGGGGCAATTGGTTGCAGGTGATACTATACATAGCGAAATGAAACTAAGTGACTTTAATACCCTGACATTTGATGTCGTTGGCACCCTTATCGATTTTGAGGCCGGCATCCTGAACTGGTTTCGGCCCACGTTGTGCCATCACGGTGTCACCAAGACAGATGACGAAATCCTTACTACCTTTGCAGGTTTTGAGGACCGTCATCAACAGGCAGAGCCGGAGAAACCTTTCACGCAAATGCTACCCCTCATTTACCGAGATATGGCGGCGGCGTGGGATCTGCAGGCTCGCGATGATGATGCGCAAGCATTCAAGGATTCCATTCGTTTCTGGCCACCCTTCCCGGATACGGTCGACGCTCTAAAGGAATTGAGCACTAAGTACCGACTTGTGGCGGTAACCAACGCTGACACATGGGCGTTAAAGTACATGAGCGCGACGATGGCGGCACCGTTTGATGAGCAGGTGACCTGCGATGAGATAGGGGTAAACAAGCCCAGCCCCTTGGTGTTCGAGTATATGTTGAAAAAGCTCGCCCCACTGGGGGTTAGGAAGCCAGACGTCCTGCACACGGCGCAAAGCCAATATCATGATATCGTGCCGGCGACGGAGTTCGGCATGGCAACCATGTGGATCGAGCGGCGACACGGGAAAGAAAGCTACGGTGCCACACCAAAACCGGACAAGGTTGCAACCCCGACCTTTCACGCCACGAGCATGGTGGATTTTGTACGTCAAGTGAAAGAGGAGCGATGAACCCGAAGCAATGGGTGTGCGTGGTCTGTGGCTATAACATGATCGGCGAGATGCCGGATGTGTGCCCGTTTTGCGGTGCGCGCCACGATAAGTTCGTGACCTCGGAAGAGGCGACAAAAACGTACACGGTTACGCCACAGTCTGTGAATGAGAATGTCACGCAGTTGATGTCAGTACCACGACTTGGGATAGAGCATGCCGCCTACAGAATCGAAACGGAGGAGGGCGCAGTCTGGATTGATTGCCCATCGGCGTTCAACCGCACACTCGAACCCGTGCGTGCGATCTACTTTACCCACAAAGATTTCATGGGGGCGTCAAACCAGTACAGAGAATATTGGGGGGCAAAGGTCAACATACACGCACTTGATGCTGCCCATCCACTGGCGAGGCCGTTCCCAATTGATCACGAGTTTTCTGGCGACTTCACGGAATATGGTATTGAAGCATTTCACATCGGTGGGCACACACCAGGGTTCACGATGTATGTCTATAGAGATGTATTGTTTGTATGTGACTACGCGTTTCCCCCTGGCCCGAAAATGCGCCTTAATCCGTTTAGCCCAGAGGACGAAATCCGTGCCCGCGCATCACGCGTCATAGAGCTAATATCCGAACGGCCACTGAAAACGGTGTGCGGATACAATTACGTCGCTGAGTTTGATGGCTGGCGCACAGATTTCGAGCGTTTAGTCGCCTGACCATAGGTGGCGAACGAAGTGGGTGTGAACATATCTTCACCTTCGGAACTCAATGCCCTCGTACAGTTGGCGAGTGTGCGTGCTGGGGCAACTACCGACAATTTGCCGATCGGCGTCCAAATCGTGCGACGATCGTGGCGCGAAGACGTTGTGTTCGCAATAGCCCAAACGATTGAAACATCGCTCGGTGGTTATCAACGCCCGCCGCTCTAACTAGACGAGATGCTTATAGCGCCCTGGACGGAGTTAGCGAAGCCGGACGCCAGCAAAGAATATCTGGCGATTGTGACGTATTTGCCGGTAAAGCATTACCGTACAGTTCCCAGCGTCGCCAAGCACAGTTATAAGGTGGAAAAGCAACTTATAGAAACACAAGGGCTAATAGGATACTCGATGGGGTCTAAGCCATGGTCGAAGCAATTCTGGACCGTCTCGGTGTGGGAGGATGAGGCGGCGCTAATGGCTTTTGCATTTAGTGGTGCCCATAAAGACATTATGGCCCGCCTTTATACCGATATGGGAGCAACGAAGTTCGCAAGGTGGAAGGTCTTAGGGACGGACGTGCCGCTTACCTGGGAGGTTGCGCTAGAAAAAGTAGATTCATAGTCGTGGGTAATGACATTTATAGCGGTCACTCATCATCAAGCTTGTATTGCGAGTGAGGACTGTTAGAGACTTTGGTTCGCAGGGGCAAAAACTATTCCAGTCCGGAAAGTCTAGGTCTGAACTCCAAACCCATAGCGCCATCGAGACCGCAATACCCGACGCCGGCTAGGTCACTACCGCCGGTGAATGACTCATTAGTCGTCTGGGGTCGAAGGGTGAGAGATCAACCGTCTTCGCGTAGCCGTCTACGATTAGCTCGGTCATCGCAAGTCCACTCGCCGGCGCGTTTAAAATACCCCAGCAATTGTGACCGGTAGCAACGAAAGCGCCGCTCACACCAGGTATTCGCCCCAGCAGCGGCAAGCCATCGATACATATCGGACGATAGCAAGCTTGGTTTCTAGTTCGTTTCGCGCTTGCGAGTGATGACGACAGATTTGCGGCCATCCTGTGCAGTGCGTCACAGGCCGGTAAATTCGGCGCAACTTGATCCGCGCTTTCCGGGACAGGCGTGTCGTCGGACATGCCACAGATATAGACTTCGCCATCTGGACGCGCAAAGATTTCCGGTGCGTGTTGTTCACCCCGTTTTGTTCGGTATTCAACAAACAGTGCATGGGCCGGGATTCGACCAGTCGGATGCAAAATAATGCTCTGACTCTTCGCACCGCCAATGGGCGGTAACGGCAGCCACTTCGCAGCTGTGTTCGACCAGGGCCCCATGGCGATCACCGCCACATCCGCTGGTATGGGTGTTCCGTCAACTACAACGCTACGTACGGTCTGTGGCGTTCCGGATAGCGATATACCTTCGATGCAACCGATTCGCAGCGTTGCGCCGCGTTCGATGGCGGCGTCTACCAGTGTGCGTGTGAATTTTTCGGGGTGTACCTGTGCTGTAGTTGTCGAGGTGCCCAAAGCGTAACGCACGGCACAATTGCCGTTCAGCCATTTTGGGTTTCTCCGGCGGTTTGGAACAAGAGAGTCGCGCTCGGTGCTTTCAACCAGATAAGTATCTAGGCGCCGGTAGTCATACGCTTTACCTAATAAGGCAGCGAGCTCCGCGTGCAGCGCAAAGCTGTTTCGTGCCAGCTGTTCCATGGACGAACCATCACACCAGTCGAGTGCGAGAAATCCCCCGGATTTTCCCGAGGCGGCAGTGGCTACCCCGCAGCGATCAATGATGGTTACGGTGACGCCCCGTTGTGCCAGAAAATAGGCAAGCGATGCCCCGATGACGCCGGCGCCACATATGACGACCTTCATTCCAGGACTCCTAGACCCGAAATCGTGATCCTCATCATACGCCGCAGAAGCTACCTGACTAGCAGGTTGCTGCAAAATAGCAATCTGCGCGCAGTACACGGACGTACTGCCATTTCTCAATCAGGTAAGTGATTGAGAAATGGAGAAAACGGGAAACTGTGTTTTCCGTTTTTCGAGCTGGAAAAGATCCACGGGCGAAGCGGGCCAAGACAAAGGTCCAGTGGATCTTTGTCCCGCTGAGCGGGTTCGCCACGGATGGCGAACCCTGGACTTGCAAGCGCAGCCGGATTGCGAAGCGCAGCAGGGACTTTTTCAGCATCTTCCTAGTCCCTTTCGGCGTGTGGCTTGTGTGGGCGCCACCGGTAGTTTACGCTTCGCAGCCTTGTGGTGGCTGTAGACCACTGGAAGGGGCCTGCCAAGTACAGCCCCCTGGGGAGGAGTCTTGAAGATTCTTTTCGCTGATAAATTTCCTGCGTCCTACCTTAAACAGATCCAGGAAATGGGCCACGAGTGCACTTTTAATCCCGACCTGACGGCCGATGGCTTGCCAGCCTCAATTGATGATTTCGAGGCCCTAGTCGTGCGTAGCACCAAGGTTACGGCCGACACCATCAATGCTGCAGAATCGCTTAAGCTGGTTCTTCGCGCCGGGGCCGGCACCAATACAATCGATAAACAGGCGGCGGCCGGCAAGGGTATCTATGTGTGCAACGTACCCGGCAAGAATGCAATAGCGGTAGCCGAACTGGCGTTCGGGTTGTTGATAGCGATAGATCGAAATATCCCTGACAACGTCGCTGATTTGCGCAACGGCGAATGGAACAAAAAGCGCTACTCTGACACTGTCGGGCTTTTCGGTCGATCGATTGGCATCGTCGGGTTGGGGGCAACCGGTATGGCAGTCGCCGAGCGCGCCCGTGCGTTCGGTCTCAAGATCTACGTAATACGCAAGCCAAACCGATCGAGTGAAACGGAGTCGCGCCTTGCCGGCTTAGGGGTTCAATACGTCAATGATCTCAATGAGCTCGTCGACAATTGTGACATTCTTTCGTTTCATGTGCCGGCGGCCGATGACACGAAAGGCATTATTGGACGTGAACTTTTGGCACGTCTAAGGCCCGGTGCCATTATCATAAACACCTCGCGTGGTGATATTGTCGATGAGCGAGCGCTGATCGAAGCAATGAATGAGAAAGGAATTCGTGCGGGTCTCGATGTATACGCTGATGAGCCTGGGAGCGGACAGGCTAAGTTCAGCTCGGCGCTTGCTAAGCATCCGAATGTGTATGGTACCCACCACATCGGCGCATCGACGGCTCAGGCTCAGAATGCTGTGGCTGAGGGCGTTGTAGAGATCGTCGAAGCATTTTCCGATGGTCGGGTCTTGCACCGCGTAATATGAAAACATAGGTTTAGCGAGGAATCGGCGCGCCAAACCCCAGGAGGAATCGATGACTGTTCGCGTGCACAATTTCTGTGCGGGGCCTTGTACGCTGCCACTCGAAGTACTTGAGGAGGCGCAGAGAGAATTTGTGGATTACCAGGGTGCCGGCATGTCGCTTATAGAAATGAGCCATCGCGGCAAGCATTACGATGGCGTTCATAAAGAGACGACAGACTTAGCGTTAGACGTATATGGGACTCCTGACGATTTCGCGGTTCTATTCATTCAGGGGGGGGCCACACTTCAGTTCGCCATGATTCCCATGAACTTGCTGAACGCGGGTCAGCGAGCTGCTTATGTCGATTCTGGTTCTTGGGCCAAGGGCGCCATTACTGATGCCAAGCCCTATGGCGATATTTACACTGTGTGGGATGGTGCCGATTGTAACTATACGCGCATGCCTCGTTCCGAGGAGATTGAGCTGACCGATAACACGCGCTATTTGCACATCACGTCTAATGAAACCATCGGTGGCATCCGTTTCCCGCAATGGCCTGAAGTAAGCGTTCCACTAGTCGCCGATATGTCTTCGGATTATATGTCTCGCCCCATTCCATGGGAGCGCTTCGATTTGGTGTACGGTGGCGTACAAAAGAATCTGGGACCATCAGGTATGGCTATGGTGTTTGTTCGAAAATCGATCCTAGAAGAAACTAATCGAAACATCGCCCGTTATCTGCGTTTCGATGTGCACAACGACAAAGAATCACTTTTCAATACGCCGCCAGTATTCACGATTTATATGGTTGGTAAAGTGCTCAAATGGATGAAGCGGAAAGGCGGTATGTCGGTGATCGAGGGCGAGGCGGCGGAGAAGGCCGGTTTGCTCTATCGTGTGATCGACGAGAGCGATGGGTACTATCGTTGCCCGGTGGATCCAGCGTGTCGTTCACACATGAACGTTGTATTCAGGCTTCCTAGCGAGGACCTCGAAGTGAAGTTTTTATCCGAGGCAGCGGCAGCGAATTTCCTCAATCTAAAGGGACACCGAAGTGTCGGTGGATGTCGGGCCAGCATTTATAACGCTATGCCAAAGGAGAGTGTGGCAGCGCTGGCAGAGTTCATGAATACCTTCCGGCAAAATAATTAGTCTCGATAGATAGAAGGTTCAAGTCAGGATCCAGATGCCAGCCATCAAGTCCTTCAGCGGATATGTAGTGCATCCTGCGCAGGCGCTGGAAGTGGTCTCGCCCGGATACGACACCCTCACACCCCAGGAACGCTATCGATTCACGGTTGAGCACCCGCGAAACTACCTTAATGTTATGCGTTCGCAGGATGAGTTTCCGGAGAACGAGCGGCCAACTCTTGAGCAGTTATTTGCCTCTAATGCTGTAAATCTAAAGAAACTCATCGATGAAGGGGCCTTTGTTTACCAAGAACACCCCTGTCTTTACCTCTATCGTCTTGCCATCGATGGCCACGAACAAACCGGCGTTGTCGCGCATATTTTGATGGAAGAGTATGAACAAGGCCGACTGAAGAAACATGAAAATACGCGTGCTGAGCGCGAGGATCGACTGGTACAGTATCTAGAAGGTGTTGGTGCGGTTTCTAGTCCCATATGTGTTGCCTATTCTCAACGCGACGAGATCGATGCGCGGGTTAACACTCTAAGTCACGAATCCCCAATCCTCGATTTTGTTTCACGCGATGGTGTGACCCATACGATTTGGCGCGTCGAGGACGACCTACTAACGACACGTCTGGTCGAGCAGTTTGCCGCGGTCCCGGAGTTATACCTTACCGATGGCCATCATCGGTCAGCCGCTGTTTCTCGATACGCGGCGAACAGGCGCGCCGCAAATCCTAATCATACGGGTGATGAGTCGTACAACCATCTGTTGGTTGCACTGTTTCCACACGATCAGCTCAAAATTGCGCCCTTTAACCGGTGTGTGCGTGACCTTAATGACCATTCATTATCGGAGTTTCTCAGAAGTATCGGCAAGAGTTTCGAGATCGATAAGCTCGGGAACGATGCCACGCAAGATCCGCAACCGACCATGCGGGGTGAGATGTCTATGCTTATCGATGGATCCTGGTATCGATTAAAGGTGCGTCCTAATGTGGTGCCGGTTGATGACCCTGTACGTGCCTTAGATGTAGTCATTCTTCAGGAGCAGATCCTAGGTCCGGCGCTGGGCATACATAATCCGCGATCCGATCCACGGTTGGAGTACATCCCAGGTGCCTTCGATAGGCGCGTAATAGAGTCTGTTTGTGAAAGCGGTTGGCGAGTTGCCTTTGCGGTGCATCCCGTTGCGATGGAAGATTTGATGAGAATCGCCGATGCGGGGGAAGTGATGCCGCCCAAATCGACTTATTTTGATCCGAAGGTGCGCTCCGGTATCTTTCTGTGCATGCTCTAGGTATGGAAGAGTGGCATCTTTATCTGGTTAGGACGCGAGCTGGGACGTTGTACACAGGTGTTGCCAAAGATGTAGATCGACGACTAGTCGAACACGAAGATTCGAAAGGAAAAGGAGCAAAGTATTTGCGTTCGAAAGGGCCGTTTAAGCTGACCTATCAAGCAAGAATAGGTAGTCGCGCACTTGCTCTTAAAGTGGAAGCTGGCGTTAAAAGATTGTCGAAACAAAAAAAAGAAGAACTCGTGGCCGCAAAACCGAAGCGCGAAGAACTTCTAAAGATCCTAGCCATTCAATCGTCAGCCTGATAGGTACTTTATCGATGTGGAAGATAGTAAGCATCGATGTCGGAGTTCTAAGCTAATGGAAAAACCTCGATCGGGCATCGAATTCCTCGAACCACCCGAGAGCCATTTCCGCGTGCCTTTTGATGGCACATTTCGCGTAAAGAAAGCACCCACGCGACCGCGGCGTAAGGTAGGCGATGATCGGGAATGCAAAAAGCAACTAAAGCGAGTTATCGATCGTCTCGATGAACATCAACGTGTGCTTTACGCGCAGGATCATCACGCGATCTTGTGTATTTTTCAGGCCATCGATGCTGCCGGTAAAGATTCGACCATCCGTGCTGTGACGAGTGGCCTCAATCCGGCAGGGTTTCAGGTATTTTCCTTTAAGGCCCCCTCAGCGGAAGAACTCGACCACGACTTCCTTTGGCGCACGGCCCGACGACTACCCGAACGCGGGCGTATCGGCATCTTCAATCGAAGCTACTACGAAGAAGTGCTGGTTAGCCGTGTTCACCCTGAATTTCTCGATGCGCAACGTTTACCTCAGCCTCATGACCGCAAAAATATTTGGAAACACCGTTTCGAATCGATACACAACCATGAAAAGCATTTGGCGCGCAACGGCACAGTAATTCTAAAGTTTTGGCTAAATGTTTCGAAAGAAGAACAGCGACGTCGTTTTTTAGATCGTATACGCAAGCAAAAAAAGAACTGGAAATTCTCGGAATCAGATGTTGACGAACGTCAACACTGGGACGCCTATATGCAGGCATTCGAGGAGTGCCTGAATGCAACCTCTACACCTTGGGCGCCATGGTACGCGATCCCTGCTGACAGCAAGCCCTTCATGCGTCTCACCGTCGCGCAAATCCTCGAAAGGACGCTTGCGGGCATGGGGCTCAAATACCCAACGCTTAATGCTGAGCAGCGTGAAACGCTTAAGAGCGCGCGCCAGCGTCTCGAACGCGAAACTTAAGCTGCGCTTGATTGGTTGAGAATAGGCATGAGACTTATGTTGCTTGCCGTGACGTTGCTGGTTGTGAGCAATACCGGTGTTGCGAATTCCCACGTGCGCACAGTCCAACTTCAGGGCGGCGGCGAGATGAAGATCGAATCGGTACAATTCAATAGGTGGATGCCCCATATCTACTATGATCAGGCGACCGATTCCTTGCCGTCATTGCATCCAGAGCTGATCACACTTGCTACACACAGATTGGGGACGGTGGGAAGTACGCTGTACTCACTGATTTGCTACAAGACTTCGCGCGATTCCGTTGAGATCTTGGTTACGGGCGCGGCGGTCCATGACCAACGGGCGTGGCGCATCGAAGCCGTATCTTCCCGGTCGTCGTATGGCGAACTGCTACTACGGGTCGTAGAAGTCATCTCAAGGATATCTTCAAACTGATCGATTTATGTATTGTTACTTTTAACCAATGCCAAGCATGCAAATCATGGGGCTTTGGGGTAGCATGATGTGTTCCTACATGCTGCGCCTGAATCGGGCTCTCATGAAACATGCCAAGCGACAATGAAAAGCCGATCCAACCTGTAAGCGGTAAAGTCGTACCGCGTTATGCCGGGCCTTCAACCTTCGCGCGACTTCCCGAGTTGCGGGACGTATCACACTGTGACGTGGCGATTCTTGGCATACCTTTCGATGCCGGGACGAGCTATCGACCGGGGGCACGTTTTGGACCCCAGGCTATTCGACAAGCGTCTCGTCACCTAAGGACGCAATACCATCCCGCCTACGACACCGAGCCTTTTGTTAAGCAACAGGTCGCAGATGCTGGAGACGTCGCCTGCAATCCGTTCAACATCAACGAAGCGGTGAAGCAAATTCAGACCTCGGCCACCGAGCTGCTGGGACAGGTGGGCGCTATCGTTAGTTTGGGCGGCGATCATACGATCGCGCTACCGCTGCTTCGGGCGGTCAATTACCATGTAGGCCCGGTGGCGTTAGTCCATTTCGATGCCCATCTTGATACCTGGGACACGTATTTTGGTGCGCCGTACACCCACGGTACACCGTTTCGCCGTGCGGCCGAGGAGAACCTGTTCTTGGACCATGCATCTATGCATGTCGGCATCCGGGGTCCGCTGTACAGTACCGATGATCTCAAGCAAGACGAGGAGTTAGGTTTTAAAGTCGTTCATTGCGATGACTTTGAGACCGAAGGCATACAGAGTGTCGTCAAACGCATCCGCGACCGTGTCGGCGATAACGCGTTGTACTTGTCGATAGATATCGATGTGCTTGATCCGGCGCATGCCCCCGGCACCGGCACCCCCGAGATTGCTGGTATGACAACCCGTGAGCTGGTCAATGTGCTGCGTGGACTTTCGGGACTCAGCATCGCTTCCGCCGATGTCGTCGAGGTTGCCCCCGCCTATGACCACGCAGAGATTACCTCCCTCGCCGCGGCCACCGTGGTGTACGAGCTGGTCAATATGTTTGCCTGCCGAAAAGCAGCGCCACCTCGAAAGTAACGACGCCAACTCGATAGATGCGAATCTGGGACATCAGCCCAGGCTACCTGAACGACAAGAGCCTGTTAGGCGAGCACCGCGAGTTACATGGTATCGTCTCTATTCTTGTGAATAACAAAAACGGTTACGCCAAACACCGCGAAACGATGGGTAGGTGCGGCCGTATGATTCGACGGCTTTAACCAAAAACTTTGGAGGAGATCTGTTATGGAAATTAGCGAACTTCTGCGACAAGGCCAGGAGCTGATTACAACTTTCGGTGTAAAGATCATCGCTGCTATTGCGATCCTTGTGGTCGGGCGATGGGTTGCTAAGGCGCTGACGAACGTCGTGCGTCGGGTTATGGATAGGACAGAGGTTGGTGAGATGCTTAGCCGTTTTGTGGGCAACCTTATCTATGTTGCGCTATTAGCGTTTGTCGTTCTCGCAGCCATAAACCAACTTGGGGTCCAGACGACTTCATTTATCGCCGTGATCGGTGCGGCGGGTCTAGCGATCGGTCTTGCGTTGCAAGGCTCACTTTCAAACTTCGCGTCGGGGATTCTTATCATCACACTCCGACCTTACAAGGTTGGCGATTACATCGAGGCAGGCGGCACCGCCGGCACGGTAGAGGAAGTGCAAATCTTCCAGACCGTTCTCAAGTCACCCGGCAATCAAGTGATCATTGTACCCAACACTCAGATTATGAGTGGCACAATCACTAACTACTCGACCAAACCCCAGCGTCGCGTCAACCTCAGCGCCAGTGTTGGTTACAACGATGATCTCGATAAAGTGAAACAGGTTCTAACTGATATCCTCGCTAAGGACGAGCGTGTCTTGGAGGAGCCGGCCCCTACCATCGCAATCATGGAGCTGGCGGATAGCAGCATCAATTTTGTGGTGCGTCCATGGGTCAAAAGCGCTGATTATTGGCCACTCTATTTTGACTTAAACGAACGCATCAAGAAGCGCTTTGACGAAGAAGGGATCAGTATTCCCTTCCCGCAGCGTGACGTGCATGTTTACGAACACAAGAGCTAGCGCATAATAGGAATGAAAATGGAGAACAACGATAAAGCGATCCGAGCCACAGGTGGTTGTCTCTGCGGTGCCGTACGCTACGAGGTGCGTGGGTCGCTGCGGCCGGTTATCGCTTGTCATTGCACCCAATGCCGTCGCACCAGTGGCCACTTTGTCGCCGCCACCGCAACCGCGCCTCAGAACTTGGTGTTGGTCGAGGAGAAAGGATTGAGCTGGTACCAGTCTTCATCTTTTGCCCGTCGCGGCTTTTGTCACACCTGCGGATCGAGCTTGTTTTGGGAGCGCACGGAAGGTGTGGGTGACCATATCAGCATCATGACGGGCACACTAGATTCTCCGACGGGCCTCCAGACCGAGATGCATATCTGGGTCGAAGACGCTGGCGACTATTACAAAATCAATGATGGCCTGCCCCAAAAGACAGGCCATGAACACCGAGTTGCGACGCCGAAGTAAGCTACAAAAGCTCTGTTGTTTGTCGTGGGTCGGACGAAAATAGGCGAGGATGGTAACATACGAGAAATAAATTCTAAGTACCGAAAGTCTAGTCGTGAGGTGTCGGCCGCGAGCAGATTCAGGGTGTATGCGGGACTGATATCGCGGGTTATGATCACGATGATCCGGCCCCTGGTGGCCCGGTATGTGGTCCTCAGAGCAAAGCACTTCGGACACGTGGAAGCAAAGGCCTCATGATCTTACCGGAGCCATCGATACTGGCATTGTTTTTCGTTGCGGCCTTGGTGATCTTGATCACGCCAGGTCCCGCCGTGCTCTACATCGTCGCCCGCAGCATTGATCAGGGACGCTTAGCCGGTGTCGTTTCGACCTTGGGCGTTGCTACGGGGACATTCTTTCATATCGCTGCCGCCACCGCTGGAGTCTCTGCGCTTTTGTTATCTTCGGCGCTCGCATTCAGTGTGTTGAAGTATCTCGGCGCCGCGTATCTGATTTATTTGGGGATTAGAAAATTTTTGACATCCGACGAAATAGAGACGAGCGAGGTACGGGCACCCAGACGACTCACCCGTATATTCCTTCAGGGGCTTGTTGTTAATGTTTTGAATCCGAAAACCGCGCTGTTCTTTTTTGCATTCCTACCGCAATTCGTTGATGTTTCGAGGGGTTCGGTTGCCTGGCAGATGCTGTTACTGGGCATCATTTTTGTTCTACTAGGAATACTGAGCGACGGTGTTTGGGCATTACTCGCGGGCACCGCGGGCAATTGGTTGAAGCGCAACTTACGTTTCTTGCAAGCACAACGCTATTTCGCAGGTAGCGTTTTTATCGCCCTGGGAGTTGTTACCGCATTGGTGGAGCCAAGCAAAAAATAGATTCATGAATAAAGAACTGCCGGATGAGATAAACACAGAAACTCGCCTGATCGATTACTATGCGCAGCGCGCGCCCGAATACGAACAGATCTACCATCGCCCAGAACGCCAGCAAGATCTCAGAAAGCTAGAACAAGTTGTGACGCAGGCGTTCTGTGGTTTGGATGTGCTCGAGATTGCTTGCGGAACTGGATACTGGACTCAGTTTATTGCCAAGCAAGCTAGATCTGTCTTGGCCACGGACTGTAACCGCGAGGTCATCGATATCGCACGAGAAAAGAATTATGCACGTTGCGCAGTCTCGTTTGTGGAATCGGATGCCTACTCGCTGACAAATATAGAAGGTACACGTTCGGTCGGCTTCTCGGGGTTTTGGTGGTCCCATATACCGAAGTCAAAATTATATATATTTATCAAAGCGTTACACTCAAAATTAAATGACTACGCATTGGTACTACTGATCGATAATCGCTATGTCGAAGGAAATAGTCTGCCGGTTTCGAGACATGATGCAGAGGGTAATACTTACCAAAAACGAAGGCTGGCGGATGGTTCCGAGCACGAGATACTCAAGAACTTTCCCACCAAGGCGGGGTTAGTTGAACAACTAACGCCCTATGCCCACGACATCGAAATAGAACTGCTTACCTATTATTGGTTAGCAACGTATCGTGTTACGAAGTGGTAATTAACGTCACCCGGAATCGCCGTCTTGTAGGCGCACCTCAAAACACGCACCTTCCCCATCGCGCGGAAGGCAGCGTGCCGATCCACCGTGACGTTCCGCGATCTGACGAACTAGCGAGAGACCTAGACCGACCCCGACATCGTCGTTTCCAGTTGTAGCCCTTGCCCGGTAGAACGGCTCGAATACTCTTTCGCGTTCTGTCTCTGGGACACCCGGGCCGCCATCGGCAACGACGAGGGTTGCGCCAGAAGTGCCTGAAGGTTTAACGGTTGCTTCGATCGGTGTGCCTTGACCATGATAGCGGGCGTTTTCGAATAGATTTCGAACCAAACGCCGCAGCATGCGTGCATTGCCTGTGATAGATATCGGTGTCCCGCTGACGTTCGCATCGACGCGGGCACCTTCCTCCGCTACCAATGCCAACAGATCAACGTTTTCATTACGATCTGGCGTCTCAGTTTTCTCGAGTCGGCTCGCTAGCAACAGATCGTCTATGAGTTCGTCAAGATCGGCGATGTCTTCGGCGATTTTCTGACGTAACTCCGGTCGATCGCTGTCACCCAAGAGTTCAACTGCCATACGTATGCGCGTAAGTGGGGTGCGAAGCTCATGCGACGCACTCGCTAACATCATGCGCTTGGCCTCTACGAGATTCTCGATGCGATCAGCGGCGCGATTAAAGCTGCGCGCCAAGTTAGCAACCTCATCCTTGCCGAGTACCTCAACCCTCGCCGTGAGGTCACCGGCACCGAGCTGGTCCACTTGTGTCTGTAGCCGTTCCAGTCGACCGGTGATACGACGAGCGAGGGGGTAGACACCGATGGCAATAGCAATGGCCAACAGCGCCACTACAAACAACCACCGCCCAGGGTGTCGATGTCGATGCCGGGCCGCTAGCCATCGACCGTCCGGTAACCGCAGTGCGACAGTAGGGCCGGGTGCTCGCATCCAACCGCTTTCGCTGCGCGTAAGATCAGGTACAGGCAGCGGTTCACCGGCCGCGGCGAGTAGTTTGCCGTCAGGGTCTGTGACCGCGAGATCGACCGCAAACTGTTCACTAAAGCGCTCAATCTCCCGCTGAAGTTCCGACGTAGGGCGATCTCTTGATGGCAGGATTTCACCCACTAGTTTAGCTGCGCCTCCAAATGCACGTTGGTCATCTGGGGTGTAGGAGCGCACATACCAAACGACGGACGCGAGCAGTATTCCGAAGAGAATGACGATGCCGACGAATGCGAGGTAGATTTGCAGATATAGTCGACGCACGGGATGCCTAGTTTTGCTGGCGCGCAAACACATAACCGGCACCACGAACAGTAATTACACGGCGAGGCCGTTTCGGGTCATCTTCGATTGTGGCGCGGATGCGCGAGATGTGTACATCGATGCTACGATCGAAGGCCTCCAGCGACTCGCCTTTCACTCTATCCATCAAAGTCTCGCGCGACATGACTCGGCCAGGATTCTCAGCCAGCGCCGATAGGAGATCGAATTGGTAGCCGGTAAGTGGCCGCTCTTTATCGTCAACGCGAACGCATCTTTGATCGCGATCGATCTCAAGGCGCCCAAAGCGCAGAACATTTGTATGGCGATTGGTGGGTCCTTGCTGTTGTCGCCGTAAGATCGCCCGCAATCGGGCGAGTAGCTCCCGTGGGTTGAAAGGTTTGGGCAAATAATCGTCGGCGCCCAATTCTAAACCGACGATGCGATCCATCTCATCCCCGCGGGCGGTTAGCATCAGGATCGGGATATCCGATACGGCTCGTATGCGACGACAAACATCGAACCCATCCATGTCGGGGAGCATAACGTCGAGGATGAGCGCATCGAATGCACTTTCATCAAGCGTACTGAGTCCATCTGCCGCCGTGGGTCGCGTGGTCATCTGCAGGCCCATGGATGATAGATATTCCGCCACCATGGTTGACAGACTCTCATCATCCTCAATCATTAAGATGCGCTCAGCCACTTTTGCTTGTCCCATCTATCGAAGACACACCTAGATCGCCTGCCTTTGTTGGCGAAGCGATCTAGGTCAGGGGAAGCTTACGCGGATTGGTTTAATGCGCAAACCGTTGCAGCCGATTCATAAGTACCAGACGCTGTTCGACGGTCAGCACTTCCGCACTATCGGCGAGCGCAGTAATAAGCTTTTCAGAGATCTGCGTTGCGATTCCCATCTCATCTTGCCGAATCTGCTCAAGGGTCTGCCGATCGATCTGTGGCTGAGACAGTACATCTTTAACGCTGCGTCGATTCTCATGGTGTTGTTGCCTAAGTGGATAGATTTCTTCGACTAGTCCTACGACGATGGCTTTCACGCGTTTGCTCTGCTCTGGCGTCGCATCGACTGAGCCCAGCGCCCACGCTGCCTTATCGAGCGCACGCTCACGAATTTTTTCGATGCTCGAAGCTCCGTGATAACGGTGGTTTTTGGATCCCCAGGCACCATGACCGCCGAAACCGCTATGGGCTGACGCATTGGCAATCAAGACACCGGCAAGGGCCCCAATGCCGATAAGCGCGGCTGCTGCGACACCGAGACGAGCCTTTCGCCCAAGCCCGCCCCTGTACTGCCGTTTGGGCTCAGGTGTTTGGTTGGTTGTCTGTTGATTCATCATTACCTCCTGGTATTGGTCAGGGAACCGCACCAGCGCGATTCTTGGACGTAACGATACTTAGCGTTCATTTCTAGGGTTTTTCAGGAATGTAAAGTTTTGTGAAGTCCTCTAGGCGGGTAGGTCGATGCCCCAGCGGAAGCATGGCGGTATACTGAACCCTGATCCGAGCGGCCAAAAATCAACCCCCATGTGTGATGTCCAATGCCAACAGATCCTCGGAGGCCTGGCCCTGCTAGCTGCTGGGGCTTTATTCTTGGTCGTGCTGGTGTACATGTATATCCGTGCCTACATCGAGAAGCGTAACAAGAGAAAGTTGGAGGCGGAACAAGAGATTCAGTTTCAGATCTACCGGGGACGAAGGCATCCACGCAGTAGATCTCGGACATAACTGCAAGAACTGATCACATCGCCAAGGAGGCAGTCATCATGACCACTGAATCGCAAACTAAGATACCTGCCTGGGTGTTCAATCTGGCTGATGACGCACAAGGGATTCACCGTAAGCTAGGCGAAGGCATCACAACTCGTATCTTTGTAGGTGATAATGCCATGCTCTCAGTAGTGCGAATAGCGCCACACAGTACCGGCAAGGTACATAACCACCCTCAGGAGCAGTGGGGCATCCTGCTCGAAGGGGAGTGTGTCCGCATCCAGGGTGGGGAAGAGGTCGCCATGAAAGCAGGCGATTTCTGGCATACGCCCGGTGACGTGCCGCACGGGATTCGAACCGACGATGTTGGGGCTACGGTTCTGGACGTTTTTAGTCCTCCAAGAGAGGAGTACAGGAAAGCGGGAGAAGGGTTTGGATAATCGGGAAGCATGACAATTCATAATTAGCAGTACACCAATAAATTCAAGACAAACAACAAGATAAGGTGAGAAGTTAGCGCAAATTATGAAGATTAATTCGTTGAAGGATTTTTGTAAGCAAGAGCAGCGTGATTAACGCTGACGCGGAATAAACCACCTACTTTCCGGCGCCAACCCCACTCTGGCCGGCCCGCGGATAGAGGCTATACTAAAAAATGCACACTCGTGACGATACGCAGATGCGCATCCATCGCGGGATAAGGACTGCATTAAGCAAAGGAGGGCCCCGTCCTATGGCCAACCATGAGCACGAGCGTCTTGCGCACGCATTTGCCAAGGCTTTCGTACAACCAGGCGTTAGCGACGATACGGTTGAGCAATGCATTTACCAGGTTGCGCTGGTACTTGCCAACGATGACCCCAGATTTGATCTTCGCCGCTGGCGTCGACTCATCACAAAGAGACATGCATCATTAAAGCAATTCAGTGGGGCGCCTCAGATGAGAAAGGCGCGCTTGGCCACGCGGACTGGACGCAAAGAGACAGGGAGCTGTCATGCAAAAAAGACCACTCGCAACGGCAAAGTACATAGGGCCTGATCGTCGAAACGGCGTGCGGCGTGCGCAGCCAAAACGGCGCAGCACCCTGCGTTGGGATCCGATAAGAAAAGATCGACGCCAGGAGCTCGATCGCCGTCGCTAGTGTCTAAGTTCCACTTGCAAGGCTTAGCGTTTTGCCTCTCTAAGCATGCCAACGCTATGCTAGCGATTACTGATGCACGTTCCGCTCCACTATTCACTGTTGCTAGCCGTTTTTACCTTACTGTTCATATTGCGAGTATGTGGACAGATTCTCGTTGCAATCGTCGATATTGATTTTTTGCCGCCGTTCGAGCAGTGGTACTCGGGCGTTCTCCCTTATTCCGCATTATTGCCGATTCAGATTTTGATTATTGGGGTAATGTTGAAAATCGTCCTCGACTTTGCCGGGGGATCGGGCCTTTTTATAAAACCGAAACCGCGAGCGGCTGTATTTATAAAATGGTTTAGTTATGTCTATTTTCTTTCCATGGTTACACGCTACGCTGTCACCATGACGTTGCATCCTGAGTTCAGATGGTTTACCGGTACTATTCCCATCTGGTTTCATATGGTGCTCGCAGCCTTTCTTTATACATTCAGTCACTACCATATTAGACAGGGATCGACACCTTCATGACGTTAATGGAGCCCGACGTGGCCCTTACCGATTACGGTTTAGCGATCGAATGTATGGTATTGGCCGGATTGATTTATGCATACGGTGCACAGGGTAATGCGTTACGCTTTCGGTTCATCGCGTTTTTTATTGCGCTCGGTGTCGCCGCGTTGATTGGCGGTACTTTTCACGGATTTTTTGGTAATCAGTCGCCCCTTGGTCTGACGGTGCTTTGGCCGGCGACACTAGTCGCGATTGGCATGGCCGCTCTAGCCCTTTGGAGCATCGGCGCGACACTAATTTTCTCTGAGCGTGTTGCCAACTGGGTATTGTGGGGGGCGTTATTTGCCTTCGGCGTTTACGTTCTACTCATATTGTTTTCAAGTCGGGCGTTTTGGATAGCGATCATTAACTACATCCCCGCCGCCATATTTCTGTTCGTCGCCCTTCTAGTCATGTACTCGCGTAATGGGATGCGCTATTTGTTGGTTGGCGTCGGCGGTATTGTTTTGACGTTTATTGCGGCTACGGTCCAGTATACGGGCATATCGATCCACCCTCGATATTTTAATCACAACGCGCTCTACCATTTGATCCAGGCAGTCGCGCTATTTTTGATCTATTGGACCGCACGCGTGCTTGTTAGGTAAGAGATTTCGCCAGGAGGTTAACCGTGTTAGGGCGTCGGAGATTCTTGAAGTTGGTGGTGAGAGGAAGCGCTGGAATGGCCCTCTTGCCTTTTGCATGTGCTCGTTTTCCTGAGACTCGCTCGGATGTTCTGGTCAACGATATTCACTCCCAACTGAACCTGACTCAGGTCCATCGAGTTTCTCGAATTGACTCGATCGCAGCACTGCGAACGGCAATGCGACAAGCCCGGAACGAGGGCAAAGCTATCAGCATTGCCGGGGGCCGCCATTCTATGGGCGGACAACAGTTTGGTACGGATACGGTATTAATCGATACGCGACCCATGAACCGGGTGTTGAATTTCGATCACGCAAGCGGGTTAGTCGAAGTGGAGGCGGGCATTCAGTGGCCCGAGCTCGTTAGCACGCTCGTCAAAAAACAACGAGGCCGAATCAAACAATGGGGCATTGTTCAGAAGCAGACGGGTGCAGATCGTCTGTCAATTGGGGGCGCGCTGAGCGCCAATATACATGGAAGGGGCCTGACGTTTAAGCCGGTGATCGGAGATGTCGAGTCATTCACGATTATAGGTGCCGATGGCGAATCACACACTTGTAGTCGTGATGAGAACAAAGAATTATTTAGCCTCGCGATCGGCGGCTACGGACTGTTCGGTGTCATCACTAGCGTCAAGCTTCGACTCATGCCGCGCGTCAAACTGGAACGCATTGTCGAGCTTATTAAGGTGTCGGACTTGATAGACGCATTCAAGCAACGAACAGATAACGGTTATCTGTACGGCGACTGCCAGTTTTCTATCGACCAAGAATCTGCGGGGTTCCTCAGGGACGGTGTGTTCTCGTGTTATCGGCCTACCGATGCCAGCGCCCAACTGCCGAGTCAGCAGAAGAAACTATCTAAGGACGACTGGCGTAGACTGTATTTGCTGGCGCACAAGGATCCTAAGCGCGTCTTTGATGTCTATTCGTCCTATTATCTGGCAACGTCGGGCCAACGTTATTGGTCTGATACCCATCAGCTCAGCAACTATGTCGATGACTATCATGCTGTGGTTGATCGTCAGCTTGGCGCACCGGTCAAGGGAACCGAGATGATCTCCGAGGTGTACGTCCCGCGTGCCGCTCTGGGCCGCTTCATGGACGTGCTGCGAGAGGACTTTAGAAGGCACGGGACCCAGGTGATTTATGGAACCATACGGTTGATCGAAAAGGATAATGAATCTTTTCTTCCTTGGGCCCGGGAGGCCTACGCATGCATAGTGATGAATCTGCATGTTGTGCACACCCGGGAAAAGATTGAAAAAGCCGCAACTGACTTTCGTCGTCTAATCGATCAGGCAATAGAATACGGCGGCAGTTATTTCTTGACATATCATCGTTGGGCGGATCGACGACAAGTCGAGGCGTGCTATCCACAGATGGCGGATTTTATAAAACTCAAAAAGCGTTATGACCCACATGAAATGTTCCAGAGTGACTGGTATCGCCACTATCGCCGCATGTTCGCGGGTGCCGGTTAAAGGTGTCAGCAAGCTTAAGATCTTAATAAATCAAACAAAACCGAACGGGATTTTTCGCATCCTGATTCTGTGGGAGAATAATTGGTGTGTCGCGGGGTGGACGCGATCTAGTCGTTTAGGTGATGGAAGCACCGCGTCTCGAGGAAATCAGCGAAAATTCAATTGCACATGGAGGTAGGGGACGATGACTAACTGGGTTCTTTTGTTAATCGCCGCGGTTGCTGTCGCTGGGTGGATAATGTGGTTTCTGTCGGAACCGAGGGCGCGTACCCAACCTAGGCCAGTGGCCCGTGGTAAAACGGCTGGCGGTATCAGCGTGTTCCACGCCGTGTCTATCCGGCCGGGACTTGATTCTTGCGAGGCGGCGAAGAAGCTTAAAGGTAAGCGGCTCCTCTCAAAAAGCGCCCCATCCCTGCCGTTACCCGAGTGCGAAGCGACCGATTGCCAGTGCTGGTATGAGCATTTCGCAGACCGACGCCTGGATGATCGTAGGTCCTACCGACCCACGAGCTACGCAGATCACGAACGTCGGGCTGGCAACGAGCGACGGCACGCGGAAACAAAGCTCGCCAGCTAACCACAATTCTGCAGAAGCCTGACTACTGGTGTGCGGATAATTCCCGTACCTGCTGCATCCAGGCTTGGATGATATAAGCCTTCCCTTCCATCTGGGTGTTTTTGAGCTACAAGTTAATTAGATTCCTCAGAAGGGTGTACAAATGCTGCGCTGGTGTCGTTTTCTTGTCGGTCTTACGGTTTTGTTCATTATGCCGCTAGGTATTGCATCCAAGCAGATCGTTGACAACAGTGGCAAATCATTAGAGTGGTTTAGAGAGCATTGTGTTCCGCTCAAGGACGCCTACCATGAGGTTCCTAGTGTCGAGCGAGAGTGCAAAGTAACTGAGTTTGGCAATCTACATTTGGTCGACGCGCCGACGATACATTACGCGCTGTACCGCAGGCTTGCGAGGAAGGACGGGCAAAACACATATGTAGATTCCGCGTACGACTCCTTCCCGAGCCATAACACGGCTGTGGTTGTTTTCGAAGACGCGGGGAACGGTCTCATCACACCCATCTGGGCTGATCTCAATAATCACGGGTCTTTTGGAACTTGGTACGAGAGTCCGAAAATTCTGCCTACGACGCTCGGCACCATCCTCGAGATCCCCATTAGGTCTGGCCCGAAAGTGGAAAACAGCGATAAACACCTTCTATGGCAGGATGGAAAGTGGCGACCATTAGAAACAAACTCTTGGCGGTCGCAAGTGAATTCAAGACTGCCGGAAGGATACTGGGCCTGGACAAATCGAATCGATGTGGATCTCGCCAAAATGCAGGTTGAGGCCTATATCTGGAAACCGTCGGATGCGATGTGTTGTCCAACTGGGGGAAAGGCCACAATTAATTTTGTTTTTCGTAGCCAGAAACTAGAGATCCAGGATTTTCAACACATACAGGCCAAATAAATCGAGCCCGCACCGCTTTTGCACATCTAGTCGTTGATGTTTTCGCCCCTACGGTCAAGCCGAGGACAAGGGCAGCCGAAGCGCGGCCCCGTCAGGGGGCCGGGTAGTAGGGACCCCGGTGTCCGTCGTCGGCACAGGGACGTGCCGTCGACGGACCCACTGAGGCCACCGTCAGTCCGAGGTTGCCCACCACGTATTTGAGTGGTGGGCCGAAGACCGCGGGGCAAAATGGTTTTGGGAACTTTTGCCGAAACAAAAGTTCCTCGTCCGCCGGGACGAAACCCGGCCCAATATACGTCGGCGTAGCCGACACGGTCCGTCATTCGGGGGCGGAACCCCGTTAGTAGGGTTAAAATGTCCCCATGCGTATTGCCGCGATCGTCGAGTACGACGGCTCCCGCTTTTCTGGCTGGCAACTTCAGGATGACGACAGGACCGTCCAGGGTTGTGTGGAAGAGGCGCTTTCTAAGGTTGCCAACGAGTCGCTACGGGTGACGGTGGCTGGTCGTACCGACGCAGGTGTTCATGCCTCCGGTCAGGTGATTCATTTCGATTCAGACGCTGAACGTCGTGACTACGAGTGGCTGCGTGGCGCTAACAGTAATTTACCGGATGACGTAGCCATACTGTGGGCCGGGCAGGTGGACGCGGCTTTTCATGCACGATTTTCCGCCACTGGGAGGCACTATCGGTACATCATCCTGAATCGGTCGGTGCGACCGACCTATCTCGCCAAACGTGTGACCTGGGAATATCGGGCACTAGATATTGTACCGATGCAACGGGCGGCAAAGACTTTAATAGGTACACACGATTTTACGTCTTTCCGCGCTATGCAATGTCAGGCAAAAGATCCAGTAAAGGATTTGCGTCGCCTGGAGGTATCGCGCAATGGCGAGTTTGTAACAATCGATGCCCACGCAAACGCCTTCCTTCACCATATGGTGCGCAATATTGCCGGTGTGTTGATGAGTATCGGCGCCGGCGAACAAACTAGTGAGTGGGCGCGCGATGTGTTGGCGGCACGCGATCGCACCGTCGCTGGGATGACGGCACCGGCCCATGGACTTTATCTGACGGTGCTTGAATACCCAGAACACTTCGAGATTCCGCGACTTTCGTCCGGCCCTGAGCTTTGGTAAGCTGTTGAATTCTAAAAGTTTGCTTTTGTAATGCAAACCCGAATAAAGATTTGTGGTATTACGCGTATCGAGGACGGACTGGCCGCAGCACGACTAGGGGCAGATGCGATCGGGTTGGTCTTTTATGAAGCCACCCCCCGATACGTCACCATCGACCAAGCGTGTGCTATCGCGCAGGCATTACCGCCATTCGTAACCCGCGTTGGTTTGTTTGTCGATGCAGACGCCGAGAAAGTGCGCGCCACGATCAGTGCCGTGGGGCTTGATATCTTGCAATTCCATGGCGAGGAATCGGCAGAAACCTATCGTGCGTTTGACCGACCTTATATAAAGGCCGTGCGTATGCGGGATGATGTTGACCTGCACGCACAGCGGCGAGCTTACCCAGATGCAATAGGTTTGTTGCTAGACACCTATGTGAAACATGCACCGGGTGGTTCAGGCAAAACGTTTGACTGGCGTCTTGTACCACGAGATCTAGAAAAACCGATTATTCTAGCGGGTGGTCTCACGGCTGATAATGTGAAAGACGCCATTAAAGTAGTGCAGCCATTTGCGGTTGATGTAAGTAGCGGCGTAGAGGAGACCAAGGGTATCAAAGATCCAAAAAAGATTTCTGCATTCATTGAGAGGGTAAGAGAAGACCAATGACAGCAAGTAGTACCAAATCGGCGGCGGCTGGACGACAAGCCTATTCGTTGCCAGATGAGCGCGGGCATTTCGGTGAATACGGCGGCATTTTTGTTGCTGAAACACTTATGCAACCGCTGGTCGAGTTGCGTGAAGCCTATGAGCGTTATCGCAATGATCCAGATTTCGTCAAAGAGATTGATAGCGACGCGGCCACATTCGTGGGTCGACCATCACCGTTGTATTTGGCGAAACGCTGGAGCGAGAGGCTCGGTGGTGCCCGCATCTATCTAAAGCGCGAAGACTTAAACCACACTGGGGCGCATAAGATCAACAACACGGTTGGGCAGGGGCTGTTGGCCCGACGCATGGGCAAGACTCGAATTATCGCCGAGACTGGCGCCGGTCAACATGGGGTGGCGACAGCGACCGTGGCAGCGCGTTTCGGCCTGAAATGTATTGTCTACATGGGGAGCGTGGACATTGAGCGTCAAGCGATCAACGTGTTTCGCATGAAGCTCCTGGGGGCAGAGGTAGTGCCGGTGGAATCGGGTTCGAAGACACTGAAAGATGCGCTAAACGAGGCCATGCGCGACTGGGTGACCAATGTTGAGGACACATTCTACATCATTGGCAGCGTTGCTGGGCCACATCCCTACCCGGCCATGGTAAGAGACTTTCAGTCGGTGATTGGCCGCGAAACCCGCGGGCAAATCATGGCGCAAGAAGGGCGTTTGCCGGATGCGTTGATCGCATGTGTTGGCGGTGGTTCAAACGCCATGGGCCTGTTCTACCCCTTTATCGACGATCTGGACGTTGAACTTCACGGGGTCGAAGCGGCGGGCAAAGGATTGGACAGCGGACATCACGCTGCCCCCTTGTGCGGCGGTCAACCCGGTGTGTTACACGGCAGCCGCAGTTACTTGCTTGAGACGGCCGATGGACAGATTATAGAAGCCCACTCGGTCTCCGCTGGCCTCGACTATCCTGGAGTCGGCCCCGAACACTCATGGCTCAAGGATTCGGGTCGCGCCAAGTATGTGGGCATTACCGACGATGAGGCATTGGCCGCGTTCCATGATTTGACCCGCACTGAAGGCATCATGCCAGCACTTGAGTCGGCCCATGCGCTTGCTTACGCGGCCACGCTAGCACCGAAAATGGGTCGCGACGGTATCATCGTGGCCAATCTTTCTGGGCGTGGCGACAAAGATATTCATACGGTAGCAAAGATTGAAGGCATTACTATTTAAGTCTAGAAGACCGCAGTGTCGCAAATAACACAGACATTCGAAGCGTTGAGGAAGCAGGGTCGTAAGGCGCTTGTACCTTTTATTACGGCCGGCGATCCGCAACCAGACATCACGGTGCCGCTGATGCATGCATTAGTGGAAGCAGGTGCAGACATCGTTGAACTAGGCGTGCCGTTTTCTGACCCAATGGCTGATGGTCCTGTCATTCAGCGTGCAAGTGAACGTGCGCTCAAGAACAACGTCAACCTCCATCTGGTTTTACAGATGGTCAAAGAGTTTCGTACAAAGAACACGCATACCCCAGTCGTGCTCATGGGCTATTTGAATCCGGTCGAAATCATGGGTTACACGACATTCGCGAAAGCGGCAAGTAGGGCGGGCGTTGACGGTGTGTTGACAGTCGATATTCCACCAGAGGAATCAGCCGAACTATCCCAAGCATTGCGGGATGCCCATATAGACCCGATACTCTTGCTCGCGCCCACCAGTACAATTGAGAGAATTAGCTTAATTACTGACGCGGCCAGTGGGTTTGTGTACTACGTTTCGCTGCGTGGCGTAACTGGTGCAACTCACCTTGATGTGGCTGCGGTCAAAGACCGATTGCAAGCGATACGTACACAGACTACGCTCCCAGTAGGGGTTGGATTTGGTATCGATAGCCCCGAGACGGCGGCAGCAGTGGCATCTGTGGCCGATGCAGTAGTAGTCGGAAGCGCCCTGGTGAACCGTATTGGCGATCTCGCCGAAGAGCGGGAGAAGATAATGACAGATGTACCTGGATTTCTTGCAACTCTACGCAGTGCCATGGATCAGGAAGGAGCGGCTGCATGAGTTGGTTTGACAAGCTTATACCACCCAAGATTAAGAGTAAGGCACAGAAGAAGAGTGTGCCCGAAGGTCTGTGGCGGAAATGCGCTAACTGTAGTGCTGTCCTCTACAGCGCTGAAATCCGCAATAACCTCGATGTTTGTCCCAAGTGTCAGCATCACATGCGCCTTAGTGCGCGCGGCCGCCTAGATGTCTTTCTTGACCCCGAACCACGCCAAGAGATCGGTGCAAATCTGCGGTCGGTCGACATGCTCAAGTTCAAGGATTCAAAAAGATACAAGGACCGTTTGAGCGAAGCTGAAAAGGCATGCGGAGAAAAAGACGCGCTAGTGATGGTGCAGGGTGAGCTCAAAGGCGCACCCCTGGTGGCCGGCGCATTTGAATTCGCATTTATGGGTGGCTCCATGGGTTCGGTAGTCGGTGAACGCTTTGTGCGCGGTGTAAACAAATGCCTGGAACGAGACATACCTTTGGTCTGTTTTATGGCCAGTGGCGGTGCCCGCATGCAAGAGGCGCTGTTTTCGCTCATGCAAATGGCAAAGACTAGTTCTGCGCTGACCGGTATGGGTGACCGCGGCATTCCTTACATCTCGGTGTTGACTGACCCGACCATGGGTGGCGTATCGGCCAGTATTGCGATGCTTGGCGACATTGTGATTGCTGAACCCAAAGCGTTGATCGGTTTTGCGGGGCCACGGGTCATCGAGCAGACGGTACGTGAAACGTTGCCCGAAGGTTTTCAGCGTTCAGAGTTTTTACTAAAGCATGGCTCGATAGATATGATCGTCGATCGCCGCGCCATGCGCAATACGATTGCATCACTGCTTGCAATGCTTACCGGTAAGAGCTCCAACCTTGGTGATGAGCAAACCAGTTTGGTTGAAGCGTCATCGTCCCCATCATTAAAGAACTGAGTAGCAAGACTCTCGCCGACTGGCTTTCGTGGATCGAAGCGCTGTATCCACGAAAGATGGAGCTTGGCCTAGAGCGTGTCAGTGTTGTTGTTGAACGCATGGGATTAAAGCCGCCCTCGTTTTTGACGGTAGCGGTATCTGGCACTAATGGTAAAGGATCTACCGTTGCCATGCTTGAGGCTATACTGCATGAGGCCGGCTACAAGATTGGGGCTTATAGTTCGCCCCATATGTTCGAATATAACGAACGCATTCGGGTTAGCAAGCAGCCGCAGAGTGATGAGATTCTCTGCGCTGCGTTTGAACGCATCGAACATATACGTGGTGACACACAGCTGACCTATTTCGAGTTCGGTACACTAGCGGCGCTGCAGGTGTTCAGTGAGCAGTCAGTTGACGTCGCCTTGCTTGAGGTCGGCCTTGGTGGTCAGCTTGATGCTGTCAATGTGCTTGATGCCGATGTTGCTATCGTGACGTGCATTGGCATCGATCATGTGCGTTGGTTGGGTGCCGACCGCGAAGCCATAGGCCGGGAGAAAGCCGGTATCTTCCGTCTAGGACATCCCGCCATTTGCTCCGATATATCGCCGCCGGCCGTTATCGAACAGAGCGCTCAGGCAGTGGGCGCCCGCTTGTACCAAATCGGGCGTGACTACCAGATCGAACAAGACATCCATAGTTGGTGTTGGCGCTCGAAAGACCATATCCGATCAGGACTGCCTTACCCCGCTATGCGCGGTGAACACCAGTTGCATAATGCGGCCGGTACCTTGATGGCGTTAACGGTACTGGCAGAACGCTTGCCGGTGAGTCAAGCGCAGATCCGCGTTGGTCTACTCGAGGCAGTACTTCCGGGGCGATTTCAGACCCTGCCAGGACTGCCGGTAAGGGTGTTCGATGTCGCTCACAACGTCGAGGCCACGGTAGTGTTAACTACGTTGTTGCGACGACAACCGGCGGCCGGTCGAACCTTCGTAGTTCTCGGCATGCTTGAGGACAAGCCGATCGCCGACGTGATGTCTACAATCAATCCGATTGTTCACCACTGGTATCTGTCGACCCTGGCAGTTCCACGCGGTGCTACGGCAGAAACCTTGCACGCCAATCTGGAAAGCATCGAGTCGGCGGCGCCAGCCGATCTCTATCGAGATCCTCTGAGCGCTTATCAGGCCGCGTGCAAAGATGCGAGCGAACGGGATCGAATCGTTGTTTTCGGGTCTTTTTTTACCGTTAGTGATATACTGAGCAATCAACCGTGAGGGCGGGTACATGGCACGTGCACACGATGACGGGGGTGATTTCAACCCCAAACACCGTATCGTAGGTGCCGTAATTGTTGTTTCACTTGCAGTAATCGTATTACCCATGATCCTGAGTGATAAGCCAGGCCAACCTGGTGCCAGCCGCGTCTCAGATATTAGTGAAATTCCGCAGCCGGAAACCAAAGTCCTTCGATTGTCGACAACATCTCTGGCAGAGCAGGCGGTTACGGACACGCAGGTCACAACAACGACCACAACTGTAGAGACTGGCTCGACCAAGAAGCCGGAGAAATCCAACACCACGATTACTGCCAGAGCCACGCAGATCGAACAAACAGAGCCTAAAAGTTCTGCGAACGAGACGTCGACTGCTTCGAGGGGTTGGGTTGTCCAGGTGGGAACATTTTCGAACGACGACAATGCGCGCCGGCTACGTGACAAGCTCAAGAAACACGGTTTCCTGGTTAAGTTGGTCGACGTGAAATTGAAGGGCGAGAAGGCAGTACGCGTACGTGTCGGCCCTTATCGACAGAAAAGGGTTGCCGAGAAAGCACAAACCCAGATCCGACAGAAAGTGGGGTTGGAAGGGGTGGTGCTTGCCTATAAATAAGCCAGTCCGACGCTGATCGGGCACTTTCTGCCACAACTCATTTAGCCAGAACCTTCCATCCTCAGCGGCAGAGACTAAATGAATGCCTTTGATATCGTGCTTTTGCTCGTGCTTTCTGTCTTTGCTGGGATCGGCGTTCTCCGAGGGTTTGTACGAACGACCCTGTTTCTCGCTAACTGGGTGGTGGCAAGCGTTGTCGCGTGGTTTCTTTCTGCGCCGGTGTCTGATGCTTTTGAAAAATTCATCGATGAACCCATGGTGCGTATGTTAGTGGCATTCGTCGTGACGTTTTTGGTTGCGTTTCTGGTCGGGCTCGTGACCACGAGCTTTTTACACAAGCTTGTCGAATCGGCGACGATCCTAAAGTTCTCGAATCGTCTGCTTGGCGGCCTGGCAGGCGCTGCGGTTGGTGTTGCCGTCGTAGTTGTGGTATTCCTACTCGCCGGTCTTACGTCCTTGCCCAGCAACGGCTGGTGGCGTCACGCTTATCTGACGCCGTTTTTCGAGTCAATTGCAAGCTTCGTCGTCGATTTTTTGCCGTCGGATATTGCCCGCGATATCCGCTATAGCTAGACTAAGTTCTTAGTAACCGGAGACATTCCTGCATGTGTGGAATAATCGGTATCCTCGCCAAAAGTCCCGTTAATCAAGCGATCTACGACGGACTTACTGTCCTGCAGCACCGCGGACAAGATGCCGCTGGCATCATTACCAGTGACAGGACCAACGATGGCCAACGTGTCTATCTGCGCAAAGACAACGGTCTGGTACGCGATGTGTTCCATGAACGACACATGATCGGCTTGCAGGGCAATATGGGCATCGGTCATGTGCGATATCCGACCGCGGGTTGTGCCTCACCGGCGGAGGCGCAGCCGTTTTATGTGAATTCACCTCATGGACTCGCCCTGGCCCACAACGGCAATCTAACCAATGCGGATCAGCTCAAGGATCAATTGTTCCGAGAGGATTTACGTCATCTCAATACCCAGTCGGACTCAGAGATCCTATTAAATGTTCTGGCGCATGAGCTTGAGGCAGTGGGTGGACTAAGACTTACACCAGACGATATCTTTCGTGCGGTAAGTATGGTCCATCGACGTTGCCGCGGTGGCTATGCGGTGGTGGCCATGATTGTCGGTTTCGGAATCCTCGCTTTTAGAGATCCGTTTGGTATACGCCCGATCGTATACGGTAGGCGCGAAACAGATGATGGGCCAGGGCACATGGTTGCATCGGAGAGTGTGGCGCTCGATATGTTGGGTTATACACTGGTGCGCGACATTGCGCCTGGCGAAGCGTTGTTTATCGATATGAATGGCGAAGTGCATACGCACCGTTGTGCCAAAAAGACGTTGCACGCACCATGTCTTTTCGAATATGTCTATTTGGCCAGGCCGGACTCTATGCTAGATGGCATAGCGGTTCATAAGACTCGTCTGCGCATGGGAGAACGTCTCGCCAGTAAGATTGCCCGCGAGTGGCCGGAAGTTGACGTCGATGTCGTCATCCCGATACCTGATACAAGTCGACAGGCGGCGCTACAAATGGCGCATAAACTCAATCTCAAATATCGCGAAGGCTTTATCAAGAATCGATACATCCCACGAACTTTTATTATGCCCGGTCAAGCCGAGCGCAAGCGTTCAGTGCGACAAAAGCTGAACGCGATAGACCTTGAGTTTAGGGGCAAGAATGTATTGTTAGTGGATGACTCCATTGTTCGCGGGACAACGTCACAGCAGATCGTACAGATGGCACGGGAGGCGGGGGCACGTAAAGTCTATTTTGCATCCGCCGCCCCACCGATCCGGTATCCGAATGTTTATGGCATCGATATGCCGTCGGCGACAGAACTCGTAGCTAATGGTAGGGAGGTCGACGAGATTGCCGCGATTACCGGCGCCGACCGACTTATCTACCAGGACCTCCAAGATTTAATCGAAGCGGCGCGAGAGGGCAATCCGAAAATTACGCGGTTTGAGGCTTCAGTGTTTGACGGCATATACGTTACTGGTGATGTCAATCAAGATTACCTGGGGCGAATCGAGCAAATGCGGGCTGATGGGGCCAAGCAAAAGATAGCTACTAACGATTTGGGCTCGACCGAGCTGCAGACCTATTCACTGTAGTTTTCATTTTAGTCTTGTAGTTGTGTGAAGGAGATCAAGAGAGACTGGCGGGAATTCGCTTTTCGTACGCGGGCGGTGCGCGCGGGACACGAGCGTACGCTTGAGGGCGAACACGCGGAGCCAATCTTTACGACATCGAGCTTCGTCTTCAAAGACGCGGCGCAGGCAGCGGCACGGTTCGCCGACGAAGAACCGGGAAACGTCTATTCTCGTTTTACCAATCCCACCGTGCGCATGTTCGAACAACGACTGGCCGCGTTGGAGGAAGGTGAACGATGTGTCGCAACATCCTCCGGTATGTCATCTATCCTTGCCACGTGTATGGCGCTACTCAAGGCTGGCGATCATATTGTTGCGGCGAGCAGTCTGTTTGGTGCCACTATTTCCTTGTTCAACAATGTGTTGACGCGTTTCAACCTGACGACAACCTTTGTTTCTTTGACTGATCTCGATGCATGGCGGCAAGCCATCACGCCCGCTACCCGTATGTTGTTCTTGGAGACGCCGGCCAACCCACTCACGGAGGTTGCTGATATAGCCGCATTGGCAGAGCTTGCTAGGACCCATAGTTGTCTGCTGGTCGTCGATAATGTGTACTGTACACCGGCGTTGCAGCGCCCACTTACGTATGGTGCAGACATCGTCGTGCACTCGGCCACGAAGTTTCTTGATGGCCAGGGGCGTTGTATCGGTGGGGCGGTGGTCGGTAATGAGGCGGTGGGTAACGCATTGTTTGGTTTCTTGAGAACGGCTGGACCTAGCATGAGCCCCTTCAACGCCTGGGTATTTGCCAAGGGATTGGAGACCCTCGATCTGCGTATGCATGCGCACAGTCGTAACGCCCAGCAACTTGCCGAATGGTTGACCACTCAGCGTGGAATAAAACATGTCTACTACCCCGGGCTTACCTCACACCCGCAACACGAACTGGCGACTCGCCAGCAGACGGCACACGGCGGGTTGCTCTCATTTGAGGTTGATGGCGACAGAAAAGAGGCCTGGGCGTTCATCGATGCGACCGAGCTTGTATCAAAGACTGCCAATCTTGGCGACGTGAAGACTACGATTACACATCCGTCGAGTACTACCCACCATCGTTGTGGGCCTGAGGCACGTGCCAAGGCCGGCATCGAAGAGAGCCTGATTCGAATCTCGGTCGGGCTTGAAGATATCGATGACCTAAAGCAAGACCTACAGCGCGGCCTTAATGCCATCCGCTGACATCCACCGACGTAACCTGCTGGCGATTCTGCAAGCGGCACTGACGCGGGTCAATGGTCGCGGCTGTGTACAATGCTACTTGCAGGCTCACCCGCAGACGACACCGATTTACTTGATTGCTATGGGCAAGGCGGCGGTCGCGATGTCGCGCGGTGCAATAGACGTCTTGGGAGATCGAATTCATAGCGGGTTGGTCATTACCAAACACGGCCATGAGGAGACCTTGCCCTGGCCGTGTTTGACGGCGGGACACCCTTTGCCAGACGCTACAAGTCTGTCGGCCGGGGATGAGCTGTTGCGGTTTATATCGCGTATACCTGTCGACGGTCGAGCGCTGGTCTTGTTGTCTGGTGGCACCTCGGCATTGGTCGAACAGCTGCCCGACGGCGTCGTCCTGGAGCAACTTCAAGCCCTGAATCATTGGCTCTTGGGGGCGGGGTTCGACATTCACGCTTGCAACGACGTGCGCAAGCGCGTGTCGCTAATAAAGGGCGGTCGATTAGCGTCGCTGTTAGCACCCCGGTTGGTGCTGTGTCTAACGATTTCCGATGCACCCGACAATGATCCTCGAGTCGTTGGTTCAGGACCACTGGTTGCCGACAGTAGATTGAACACGCCGTCGAAGTTCGTAGCGAACGCACCGGACTTTGTTCGCGAGCTTATCGACAAAGTACCGCCGGCCCCGGGCGTGAACGACCCGGCATTCGAAGCCATTGAGACTGTCATCGTTGCCACTTTGGATGATGCCAAACATGCAGCGGCCGAGGCTGTGACGTCATACGGCTATCGCCCCGTCGTCGAGCCTGAGTTTGTCAGTGGTGACGTGTGTGCGGCCGGCACGCGATTGGCGAGAACGCTGTGCAACGGAGAGTCAGGCGTGTTACACGTTTGGGGCGGTGAGACGCAAGTTGTACTTCCACGAGATCCGGGACGCGGCGGCCGTAATCAGAGCCTCGCGCTGGCGGCCGCAATCGAGCTCGCTGGTCATGATGACATCTTTTTTCTGGCGGCCGGCACAGACGGGACCGACGGGCCCGGCGATGACGCCGGCGCGTTGGTCGATGGAGCGACGGTGGTGCGCGGCAAATCGAATACCTTAGATGCCATGACAGCATTGCAACGTGCCGACGCGGGGAGTTTCTTACAAGCAAGTGGCGATTTAGTGCGCACCGGCCCCACGGGCACGAATGTCATGGACATCATGATGGGGCTGAAGGTTTAATTGATTATGCTGGTGCGTGGAGAGGTAGTGTTTCGAGTACCCAGCCGTCAGCATCGCACCTAAGTACACTCCCATTTTCGTACCAGTCGCCTAACACCATTCGGCGCGCACGTTTTCCATCCAGATCGAATACATGCTCTCCGGGGCGGTGCGTGTGACCGTGGATTAGGTCGTACACCTGATGAGTTCGCATGATTTCGTCAACCGCGTGCCCGTTGACATCCATGATTTCTGGTTTCTTCCTCGCCTTCGCAACCTTACTGCGTTCGCGTAATTCTCGGACTATGGTATGCCGTTCCTCTACAGTCTTAGCAAGATAGTCCCGTTTCCAATCCTCGCTACGCACGCGTTGACGGAAAGTCTGGTACTCGTGATCGTCAGTGCACAAACTGTCGCCATGCATTACTAGCACGCGTTTGCCGTATAGATCAATGACACTCGGGTCTGGTAGCAATCGACATCCGGTATATTCTTCGAATCCGTTTCCCATCAGGAAATCGCGGTTGCCTCGGATAACGAACACGGGAGTCCCGCTATCGGTGATTTTCTGTATGGTAGTTACGATAGAACGATATTCGTCGTGCGTTACTGCCTCATCTCCGATCCAATATTCAAACCAGTCGCCCAGGATGTAAAGCGCGTCTGCTCGAGCTGCGTGTTCGTGAATGAATTCAAGGAACAAATCGGTAATGGCAGGGCGTTCGGCACAAAGGTGCAGGTCGGATATGAATAGAGTAGTCATCGACTGACAAGCGCGGCTCTTGTGATTTGGTTCCCTTTATTTTACTACTTCCGCTTTTTCAATAAGAATCTCGGTAAGGGGCACGTCTTTGAATCCATATCGCGAGCCCGTGGGTATCCCATTTATGTCCTCGACGACATGCATACCATCATTCACTTGCCCGAATACACAGTATCCCCAGCCATCCGGTGTCGACGAGGTGTAATTCAAGAAATCGTTATCGGCAAGATTTATAAAGAACTGACTGGTTGCCGAATGTGGGTCGGATGTACGGGCCAGCGCAACCGTGCCACGCGTATTGCGAAGACCGTTCTTGGCTTCATTGCGAATCGGTTCGTAGGTGGGTTTTTGGGTCATGCTTGGACCAAATCCGCCTCCCTGGATCACAAAATCAGAGACGACGCGGTGGATCAACGTGCCGTCATAGAAGCCCGCGCGCGCGTAGGTCAGGAAGTTCTCGACGCTTTTCGGCGCCTTGTCGGGAAAAAGTTCAAGTACGAGTATACCGAAAGTGGTCTTTACATTAACCGCGGTCACCAGGTTGAGCCTCCATCGACGTCGTAGTCCAAGGTTTCAGGCAAAATTGTCGCCTGAGTTGGGCTAATGGTGCAACACCCACCTTGCTTTGGTGTTCCAGACAGGTTTCCGTTACCATCGCCGGCTGATATTAGGCTATCTTGACCAGATGCACCACTCACACCATGCCGCGAGTAGGCTCAGGCGGCACCGTGCAGCTAATTTCATGCTACAGATCCACAACAGCCTGACGAAACGCAAGCAACCGTTTTCACCGATCGACGAAAACCATGTGCGCATGTATGTGTGCGGCATGACGGTTTATGATTATTGCCATCTGGGTCACGCCCGAATGATGGTGGTGTTCGATATGGTGGTGCGATACCTGCGAGCGCGCGGCTATCGTGTTACCTATGTACGAAACATCACCGATATCGATGACAAGATCATCAAACGTGCCAAGGAGAACGGAGAGAGCTTCGAAGCCGTGACCGAGCGTTTTATCAAGGCCATGCACGAGGACTTTGATGCGTTGGGTGTACTGCGTCCGGATATCGAGCCGCGGGCGACCGAGTATGTGCCGCAGATGCAGGCGATGATCACGGCACTAATGGAGAAGGGATTTGCCTACCAGGGCAGCAACGGTGATGTCTATTATGATGTCAGTCGTTTCGAGAAGTATGGGGCGCTCTCAGGCCAGCAACTCGACAAGCTACGCGCCGGTGCGCGGGTGGAGATCGATGAGGCCAAGGATGATCCGTTGGACTTTGTCCTGTGGAAGACAGCCAAACCGGGCGAACCGAGTTGGGATTCGCCCTGGGGCCCCGGTCGACCCGGCTGGCACATCGAGTGCTCGGCGATGTCTAGCCAGAATCTCGGTAAGCCCTTCGACATACATGGTGGCGGCATGGACCTAAAGTTTCCGCACCACGACAGCGAAATCGCTCAGAGCGAGGCCGCGACCGGCAAGGAGTTTGTGAGGCTTTGGATACACAACGGTTTTGTACGGATCGATGACGAGAAGATGTCTAAATCACTAGGCAATTTCTTTACGATCCGTGAAATACTGAAAAAGGGGGATGACCCCGAGAAGATGGCGGAAGTCGTGCGCTATCTCTTGTTGTCCAGTCACTATCGCCGCCCACTGAATTTTTCTGATGACTTGCTCGATAGTGCCAAGGCCAGTCTCGAAGGGCTTTATATTGCGCTTCAAAAGGGGTCCACGCGGAAGGCACAAGCCGAGCCCACTGGCGTCTACCGCGAGGAGTTCCATAAGGCCATGGACGATGACTTCGGTACCTCTAGCGCCTTCAGCGTTCTGCACCGTCTGGCTGGCGACATCAACAAGGCGGTCGCCGCCCAAGATACGGCCCAGGCGGGAATTCTGGCCCGCGAGCTGGTTGAGCTAGGCGGTATCTTGGGCCTGCTACAAAGAGATCCGACCGAATTTCTGCAAGGACAAGTCCACGAAGCCGCGGTGAGTTTGCCAGCGCGGTCTAAGTTGAGCGCAAGCGGCGAGGTTGTATACGGACGCACCACAATCGAGGCGCTGATCGAGCAGCGCCAGGATGCGCGGCGGCAGAAAGATTGGGCGGAGGCTGATCGTATCCGCGATCAGCTCAAAGACCAGGGGGTCATCCTCGAAGATGACCCCGATGGTACGACCACCTGGCGTCGAGAATAGGTCGCGACCAAAGTGGCGAATGAGGTCGGCGGGGGTGCGAAAATCCCTCGATTTTTCCGACATTTACTATTGACCCGCGATCCTACTGTGGTAATTTGTCGTAACTGAACCATTGTCGAGCGATGCCCGCGGTTTGGGCGTTTTTTGTTTTTGGAGGCGGTCGTGGAATTGTCGCAGGTGAATGTGGAATTGACGGGGGCGGACATTATCTGTCGCTGTCTGCAGGATGAAGGGGTTGAGTACATCTTCGGCTATCCGGGTGGTGCGGCGCTGCACATTTATGACGCTGTTTTCAAACAGGACAAGGTCAAACATATCCTAGTACGCCATGAGCAAGGCGCGGCGCATGCTGCCGATGGCTACGCTCGCGCCACTGGCAAACCAGGCGTAGTGCTCGTAACGTCTGGACCAGGTATTACCAATACGATCACCGGCATCGCCACCGCCCATATGGACTCTATCCCTATGGTGGTTATCAGCGGTCAGGTGCCGAGCCACCTTATTGGTAACGATGCCTTCCAGGAGGTCGATGCCGTCGGTATTACCCGCCCATGTGTCAAGCACAATTTTCTCGTTCGCGACGTGAAAGACTTGGCCATGACGATTAAGAAGGCCTTTTATATTGCGACCACCGGGCGCCCCGGTCCGGTGCATATTGATATTCCCAAGGATGTGACTGCCAACAAGACGACCTATGTCTACCCGAAGACGGTCAACATGCGGTCGTATAACCCCGTCACTCGCGGCCACGCCAGACAAATCAAGAAGGCGGCGGAGCTCATACTCTCTGCCAAACGTCCCATGATCTATACCGGTGGTGGGGTCATCTCATGCGATGCCTCTGAGCCCTTACGGGAGTTTGTACGAACCCTGGGCTATCCGTGCACGAACACATTGATGGGGCTGGGCGCATATCCCGGTACCGATCCATTATTTGTTGGCATGCTGGGTATGCATGGCACCTATGAAGCAAATATGGCCATGCACGAGTGTGATGTGTTGATTGCCATCGGCGCCCGCTTCGATGATCGCATTACCGGTGATCTGAACAAGTTCTGCCCGCACGCACGCATTGTCCACGTAGATATCGACCCATCGCAGATCTCCAAGAATGTGCCGACACATCTGCCTATCGTCGGCGATGCCGGCAAGGTGATGATCGAGTTTACAGCGGCGATCAAGGCATCCGATCGCACGCCCGACAAAGATGCCATCAAGACCTGGTGGAAACAGATCCAGGCCTGGCAGGCGGTCGATTGCCTGGCCTATAACCGCAAAAGCAAGGTCATCAAGCCGCAGCATGTGCTGCAAACGCTCTATGAAATCACGGATGGCGATGCCTTTGTGACCTCCGACGTGGGTCAGCATCAAATGTGGGCCGCACAGTTCTACAAATTCGATAAGCCCCGTCGTTGGATTAACTCTGGGGGTTTGGGAACCATGGGATTCGGTATGCCGGCGGCGATGGGCGTCCAGTTCGCCTATCCGGATTCCACCGTTGTCTGCGTGACCGGCGAAGCCAGTATTCTCATGTGTATCCAGGAGCTTTCTACCTGTAAGCAATACGATCTGCCGCTTAAGATCATTAACCTAAACAATCGTTACATGGGTATGGTCAGGCAATGGCAGGAATTCTTCTATGATCGCCGGTACTCCCACACCTACATGGATGCGCTGCCAGACTTCAAGAAACTGGCAGAAGCCTATGGTCATGTGGGGATGACGATCGAAAAGCCGGGTGACGTAGAAGGGGCTTTGCGAGAAAGCATTGGTATGAAGGACAAGCTGGTGTTTATGGACTTCATTACTGATCAGACAGAAAACGTCTACCCGATGATTGCGGCCGGTAGCGGCCACCACGAGATGCACCTAGCGCCATCACCGGGAGAGACCCCGCAAGAACGCGAACTGGCGTAGGGCAGCATGCGGCATATTATCTCGATACTGCTGGAGAACGAGTCGGGCGCGTTGTCGCGGGTGGCGAATATGTTTTCCGCCCGTGGTTTCAATATCGATTCCCTGACGGTGGCGCCCACTGAAGATGACACGCTGTCGCGTATGACGCTGGTCACGCGCGGATCTGACGATATCATTGAACAAATCACCAAGCAGCTACATAAACTCGTGGAAGTGGTCAAGCTTAGTGACCTCACCGAGGGCCGGCATATAGAGCGTGAAATGATGCTGATCAAGGTGAGAGCGGTTGGCGACTCACGCGAGGAGGTTGCGCGGTTGGTGGATATTTTCCGTGGTCGTGTAATCGACGTCACCGACACCACGTATGCCATCGAGGTTACCGGTACTGGCGAAAAGCTGGACGCCTTTTTAGAGGCCATTCGTGGGGTGGGGATTATCGAGGTGGCGCGCTCCGGGGTCTCGGGGATCGCTCGCGGAGAGAAGGCTCTGCGCGTATGATGCACGCCTAGCTATGCGTTTGAGGGTGGTGTCATGAAGGCCTATTACGATAAAGATGCTGATCTTTCCATTATTCAGAACAAGAAAGTAGCGATTATCGGCTATGGGTCGCAGGGGCATGCCCATGCCAACAACCTCAAGGAGAGCGGCGTTGAAGTAGTAGTTGGTTTGCATGAGGGCTCCGCCTCGGCGCCGAAGGCCCAGAGGGCGGGTTTGGCGGTAAAGCCGGTCGCCGATGCCGTGGGTGAGGCCGATATAACCATGATTTTGGCGCCCGATGAGAAACAGGCGGCGATCTATAAGGAAAGTATAGAGCCCTCACTGGAGCAAAACTCTGCTATAGCGTTCGCGCACGGGTTCAATATTCATTTCGGATTTATCGAGCCGCGACCCGATCTGGATGTGTTCATGGTGGCGCCCAAAGGCCCCGGTCATCTGCTGCGCTCGACCTACACCGAGGGTGGTGGCGTACCGTGCCTCATTGCGATAGCACAAGACTCCTCAGGTAAAGCCCGAGACATTTCATTGTCATATGCGTCTGCGATCGGTGGTGGCCGTGCCGGCATTATCGAAACGACGTTTCGCGAAGAGACGGAGACTGACCTATTTGGCGAGCAGACCGTGCTGTGCGGGGGCCTGACATCACTGGCGCAGGCGGGCTTTGAAACATTGACCGAGGCCGGTTATGCCCCGGAGATGGCGTATTTTGAGTGTCTCCACGAATTAAAACTGATCGTTGACCTCATGTACGAAGGCGGTATTCAGAACATGCGTTATTCGATCTCGAACACCGCCGAGTATGGTGATTTGACGCGCGGTCCGCGTATCGTTAATGAGCAAACGAAGGCGGAGATGAAGAAGATTCTCAAGGAGATTCAATCCGGTGAGTTTGCGCGCGAATGGATGGCCGAGAACGCCACCGGTGGCAAGCGCTTTCCCGAGTTACGCACCAAAGCCAGCCAGCACGCATCAGAGGTGGTGGGCGCACAGCTGCGCGATATGATGCCGTGGATCAAGGCTGGCAAGCTGGTCGACAAGGAGAGGAACTAACCCATCCGATACCTTTGAGTCGTTTGGGTCCATATGGCTAAGGGCAGGCAGCCGATTCTGGCGCGTGAGGGTTGGGCGCACATCGCCATCTCCGGTGCGGCAGCGGCAGCGGTACACTATTTCATAGGCTGGGTATGGGCGCTGCCGCTGTGGCTGTTATTCATCTTCGTTGTTCAATTCTTTCGTGATCCACCCCGTACCGTCCCAGCTGCGCCGCTGGGAATTGTGTGTCCAGCTGATGGGCGGGTAATTGCTGTGGATGATGTAACAGATCCCTACCTCAAGCGACCGGCCAAGCGCATTAGTGTATTCATGAACATCTTCGATGCCCATGCCAACCGTAGCCCCACCGAAGGCAAAGTGATGGAGCGCTGGCATACGCCAGGACGATTTTTCAATGCCGCGCTGGATAAGGCCTCCAGCGAGAATGAGAGAAACGCGATCTGGATTCAGACCGACGAAGAGGACGATATCGTCGTAGTTCAGGTTGCTGGATTGGTGGCTCGGCGTATACTTTGTGATGTCCAACCCGGTGAGCGTATTGCCCAAGGTGAGCGTTATGGCTTCATCCGATTTGGGTCTCGGGTCGACGTTTACGTGCCCATCAGCACGCAGCTGAACAGCGCCTTGGGTGACAAAGTCAAAGCAGGCAGCGATATCATCGGTTTCTTGGTGCATTGACCATGAAAACTAAGATCTTACAAAGGAAGCGCTCTAAGAAGACCCGCGCCGAGAAACGCAAGGGTATCTATATTCTGCCGAATCTGTTTACCACGGCAGCGCTGTTTGCTGGTTTTTTCGCTATCGTCCAAGCGATGAACGGCAATTTCGAGTTCGCGCCGCTCGCTATATACATCGCCATGATCATGGACGGCCTTGATGGCCGCGTCGCTCGTTGGACTGGTACACAAAGTGACTTTGGCGCCGAATACGATAGTCTCGCCGATGTCGTGTCCTTCGGTCTGGCTCCGGCCTTGGTGATATACGAGTGGGCGCTATCGGGTCTCGGTACGCTTGGCTGGCTTGCTGCGTTCATCTATGCGGTGTGTGGGGCATTGCGGTTGGCGCGCTTCAACACCCAACTGGCAGTGGCAGATAAGCGTTACTTCCAGGGGTTGCCGATTCCGGCCGCTGCCGCCTTTCTAATGGGGTTTGTGTGGGTACTGCTTAGTTATGGCGTGCCCGGCAAAGAGATCAGCATTCTGGCCCTATTGATGACGGTGCTGGCCGGCGCTCTGATGGTCAGCAATATTCGCTACCACAGTTTAAAAGCACTCGACCTCAAAGGGCGAGTACCGTTTATGGCGGTACTTATCGTGCCACTAATTTTTGTTCTGGTGTTTCTGGATCCACCGCAGGTACTTTTCATGTGCGCTCTTACTTACGCCCTACACGGCCCGGCCATGAGCGGTTGGAAGCTGTTGCGGCGCACTTCTCATCGGCAACCCGAGCCCACAAAAAGGCTTTGAAATTAAGCGCTCAGCGGTTTAGTATTAGGCCGTTGTAGGGAGAATTCTTAAGTGCAAACCGAGCAAACGACCGTAGCGATCACTCTCCAGAGCCAGACGGCCCGCCGTTTGGATGTCGCTGCTCGTTTTCCTCTTCTCCTCGCGCTACTCCTGCGCCGCTAGGCGCACATACTCTACCCCCAATTCGATTCGATTGATTCTTGTGTAAGCTGATTCCCAGCGGGATCACGCTGACGACGATGTAGAGAGATTACAGACATGAGTGACCATTTGATCGTTTTTGATACGACCTTGCGCGATGGCGAGCAGAGTCCGGGCGCGTCTATGACCCGCGAGGAGAAGATACGCATCGCCAAAATCTTGGAACGGATGCGGGTAGACATCATCGAGGCTGGATTTCCAGCGGCCAGTCCCGGCGACTTCGAAGCGGTACGTGCTGTAGCTGAAACCATCACCGATAGCACGGTGTGTGCGTTAGCGCGGGCAGTCGGGAGCGATGTAGATCGAGCTGGTGAAGCGATTAAGCCTGCGGTCTCAGGCCGCGTTCATACCTTCATTGCTACGTCGCCCATTCATATGCGAGATAAGCTTCGCATGCAACCGGACGAAGTTGTGGAGCACGCGATAAAGGCGATAAAGCGTGCACGCCAATATTCAGACGATGTTGAATTTTCCCCGGAAGATGCGGGGCGCTCAGAGACAGATTTTCTATGTCGCGTGTTGGAGGCGGCCATCGACGCCGGTGCACGCACCGTGAATATCCCGGACACCGTCGGTTATAACCTGCCCGAACAGTTTGCGGCATTGATCGCCGAACTTATGGAACGCATACCGAACTCTGATAAGGCTGTATTCTCAGTCCATTGTCACAATGATCTGGGGCTCGCGGTTGCTAATTCGCTTGCGGCCGTGAAATGTGGGGCGCGCCAAGTTGAATGCACCATTAATGGTCTTGGCGAGCGCGCCGGTAACGCATCGCTCGAGGAGATCGTGATGGCAGTACGTACTCGGCGGGATATGTTCTCATGCGATACGCGCATCGAAACCAAGTACATCGTCCCCGCGAGCCGTTTGGTATCGAACATTACCGGTTTCCCCGTCCAACCCAACAAGGCCATCGTCGGCGCCAATGCCTTCGCGCACGAGGCCGGTATACATCAAGACGGCGTGCTTAAATCGCGTGAGACCTATGAAATCATGCGAGCCGAGGATGTCGGCTGGGCTGCGAGCCGCATCGTGTTGGGTAAACACTCAGGTCGCAACGCGTTTCGTAGCCGTCTGGCGGAGCTCGGCATCCAGTTTTCGACAGAAGAAAAACTTAATAGTGCATTCGCTCGGTTTAAGGACTTGGCTGATAAAAAACACGAGATCTTTGATGAGGATTTACAAGCCTTGGTAACTGAGCAAGGTCTAGAGCATGCCAACGAGCACCTACGTTTGGTTTCCCTCAAGGTATGCTCGCAGACCGGTGAGACCCCGCACGCGGCGGTTGCCGTATCGGTCAACGGCGAAGAAAAACGGGCAGAAGCGTCTGGGAGTGGTCCGGTGGATGCCGTCTATAAGGCCATAGACAGCGTTGTTGGCAGCCAAAGTGAGCTACAGTTGTATTCTGTAAGCGCCATTACCAGCGGTACCGATGCCCAGGGAGAGGTGACGGTTCGCCTGGAGAGGGCCGGTCGAATCGTCAATGGCCACGGCGCAGACACTGACATCGTCATCGCTTCCGCCAAGGCCTACGTGAATGCACTAAACAAGTTGGTATCGCCCTCGCAGCGAACACATCCACAATCGGGCCAGGCGATATAGATGGGCGAGACAGGGCCCAGCGTGCCCGAGATGCCGCCATTGTAAGGCCTATGGCTCGGGTTATTCTTGGAGCGGCTCGGTCGCCTTGTGGATCTTTTCTTTGGCGCCTTCGAGCGCTTTCTCGGCGCTTTCCTTGACTGTGTCTATCATCTTGTTCTGGACGCTGCGTTGTTTAAACGGATTGCTAAGCAACGGGGCGTCGCGGCCAAAGTTTACGCCTAGTGGAAAAGCGATCAGCGCACCCAAGATTAGCGCGAAGATGAATATTTTGGTTTTTTTCACGCTATGATGATAACAACCGAGCCAAAGATTGCCTAGCGTACAAGGCTATTCGTGGGGAATAGACGGCCAGTGACCCTTGTGTTAAGCCGCCCACTCGGTATGCTAGTCGCATGGAGAGCCGTGAGGCACGGCGTCGGGAGTACCTGGACGCCATGGGTATCGATCGGTGGGAACGGCGTTCGCTGGAACCCATGCCGGTGTCACCCCCGGTCCCGGCAGTGGCCACCACGCGAGATACCACCGATATCAGTCAAATGGATTGGGATCTGCTCCAGGGAGCCGTGAGCAACTGTACGAAGTGTGCATTGCACAAGACGCGCACACAGGCAGTATTCGGCGTGGGCAACCGAGACGCCGACTGGTTGTTTATTGGTGAGGCCCCTGGTGCGGAAGAAGATCGGCGCGGCGAGCCCTTCGTTGGTCGGGCGGGCCAGTTGCTAAATGCAATGTTGCTTGCAATTGGTCTCAAACGAGAAGAGGTGTATATCGCGAACGTACTGAAGTCGCGTCCCCCTAGCAACCGAGATCCGCAGCTTGAAGAAGTTGAGGCCTGTGAGCCGTATTTGCTTCGACAGATTGAGCTGATTAAGCCCCGCATTATTCTTGCCCTTGGTCGCCACGCGGCACATAGTTTGCTGAAAACGGACCTACCGCTTGGCAAACTCCGCGGTCGCCGGCTCAGCTACCACAACACACCGTTAGTCGCGACTTATCATCCCGCATATCTATTGCGTAATCCGGTGGATAAATCCAAGTCTTGGCAAGATTTGTGTCTCGCTCGGTCCATAGTGGGTGGCGCATGAGCGCGGTGGTCTCGCAACCATTATCCGTGTTACGACCAATGCGTGAAGTTGATTTACCCGGCGTGCTGTCGATCGAACGCGCGTCTTATGAATTTCCTTGGACTGAAGCGATTTTTCGCGACTGCCTGCGCGTGGGTTACCACTGTCAGGTCTATGATGGTCACCGTAGCTTACAGGGCTATGGCATTATGTCGATAGGGGCTGGTGAGTGCCATCTGTTGAACGTTTGCACTCACCCCGATCACCGCGCGCAGGGATTGGGTAGCAATCTGATTGATCACTTACTGGAGGTAGCGCGACAGGCCTTTGCTAGCGTGGCGTTACTCGAGGTGCGCGCGTCGAACAAGATCGCCTATGAGCTTTATTGCCGTATGGGCTTTAACGAGATTGGAGTGCGTAAGGACTATTATCCAGCGCACCGCGGCCGCGAAGACGCCCTGGTGCTGGCCCGTGAGCTTTCGGTGGGTTCGTCTTAATCCCTAAGTAAGCGCGCTAATTGCTCGTCGATATCTTTTAGCGCAGCCTCAAACTCAATCACGCGCTGGCGTTCTTGGGCGACAATTTGCTCCGGTGCACGTTCTAGGAAACTTGGGTTATCGAGTTTAGCGCAGGCGCGGTTCAGGTTTTCCTCGACCTTGGCTCGTTCGCGCCGCCGACGTTGTAGTTCCGCCTCCTTGTCGATAATGGAGCCGCGTGGCACAAGCACCCGCATGCGCCCGACCAGCGAGGTTGCCGATTCAGGGGCGTCCTCGCCGTCATCTAGCCAAGCTATGCTACCCATGTTGGCGAGAGCGATGAGGTAGTGTTTATTGCGTTGCAAACGTTCGCGGTCACTATCGTTCCCGTTTTGTAACAACACGGGCAATGGCTTGCTAGGTGGAATATCCATTTCTCCACGGATATTTCGCACACCTGAGATAACCGCCATCACCCAGCGCATTTCTTCTAATGCCGCCTGATCGATCTTTTCCGGCTGTGCCTGGGGGTAAGGTTGCAGCATGATAGTGCCGCCTTTCTTGCCCGCTAGCGGTGCAACGATTTGCCAGATTTCCTCAGTGATGAAAGGCATTGTCGGGTGCAGTAAGCACAATATCGCCTCTAACACACGCACTAGGGTGCGCCGAGTTCCGCGTTGGAGCGACTGTGGGCTGGTTGGGTTGGTCAGCGTAACTTTGGCGAGCTCCAGATACCAGCTGCAATACTCATCCCAGACAAATGCATAAACCGTGTTGCCCATGAGATCGAAGCGATACTCGTTCATCGCGGTGTCTACCTCGGCCTCTACTTGCTGCAGGCGCGAAATAATCCAACTGTCAGCATCGGTCAACGTAACCTCGTGATTGTCTAACCCACAGTCTTGATCCTCGACGTTCATCAGTACATAACGTGATGCGTTCCAGAGTTTGTTGCAGAAATTTCGGTAGCCCTGGATACGACCGGTGTCGAATCGGATATCGCGCCCTTGTGTGGCTAGACTTGCGAACGTGAACCGCAACGCGTCAGTGCCGTAGGCTGGGATCCCGTCTGGGAATTGTCGGCGCGTCGCTTTCTCGATCTTGCTCGCGAGCTGAGGTTGCATAAGGCCAACGGTGCGTTTCTCAACGAGCGGTTCCAATTCAATACCATCAATGAGATCAAGCGGATCCAAGATATTGCCCTTGGACTTAGACATCTTTTGGCCGTCAGCGTCCCGTACTAGGCCGTGGATATAGACCTCACGAAAAGGGACCTCGCCGGTAAATTTCAAACCGAACATGATCATGCGCGCGACCCAAAAGAAAATGATATCGAATCCGGTGACAAGCACGCTGGTCGGATAGAAAGTCTTTAAGGCAGGTGTATTCTCCGGCCAGCCTAGGGTCGAGAACGGCCAAAGCGCGGACGAAAACCAGGTATCGAGGACATCAGGGTCCTGTCTAAGCTTGATGTCTGCACCCAAGCTGTATTTCTGGCGTACGGCCGGCTCGTCATGGGCGACATAGATATTACCGGCGTCGTCGTACCAGGCCGGAATCCGGTGTCCCCACCAGAGCTGACGAGAGATGCACCAATCCTGGATGTTTCGCATCCACTCAAAGTAGGTCTTGGCCCAGTTACTGGGTACGAATCTGATTGCATTGGATTCGACGGCAGCAATCGCGGGCTCGGCCAGCGGGCCGGTTTTGACATACCACTGATCAGTGAGGTAAGGCTCGATCACCGATCCGGTGCGATCACCACGCGGGACCATCAATTTATGCTTCTCCGTGCTTTCTAGTAAGCCCGCGGCGGTCAGATCGTCGACAATGCGTTGGCGTGCATCATAACGATCCAAGCCATGGTAGTTTGATCCGGGCAAACAGATGTGGGCGTCGTCGGAGAAAATATTGATGATTTCTAAGCTATGGCGCTGCCCAACTTCGTAATCATTGAAATCATGTCCCGGTGTGATCTTGACGCAACCAGATCCGAATTCGGGGTCAACATAGGTATCTGCAATGATTGGGATCTGTCGGCCGGTCAAGGGCAGCTCAACTTTCTTACCGATCAATTTCCGGTAGCGTTCGTCGTCGGGATGAATGGCGACGGCCGTATCCCCGAGCATGGTCTCGGGGCGTGTGGTTGCCACCACGACGTGGCCAGATCCATCAACTAGCGGATAACGAATGCTCCAAAGAAACCCATCTTCTTCTTCAGATATCACCTCTAGATCTGATATGGCCGTATGTAATATGGGATCCCAGTTAACCAAGCGTTTACCGCGATAAATCAAGCCCTCGTCGTAGAGCCTCACGAACACCTCAGCCACAGCATGCGACAGGCCCTCATCCATGGTAAAGCGCTCGCGTGTCCAATCGAGCGATGCGCCCATGCGCCGCAACTGTTGAGTAATCCGGCCACCAGACTGTTCCTTCCATTGCCACACGCGGTCAATGAATGCGTCGCGCCCCAAGTCATGTCGGGTCTTGCCTTCGGCTTCGAGCATACGTTCGACGACCATCTGTGTGGCGATACCGGCGTGATCAGTACCGGCTTGCCACAAGGTGTTGTTGCCAAGCATCCTGTGATATCGAATGAGGGCATCCATCAATGTATCTTGAAAGGCATGACCCATGTGTAGGCTGCCGGTCACATTGGGTGGCGGGATGGCAATACAATAAGCAGAGCCATTGTTGGTCGGGGCGAAATAATCACCCGATTCCCACTGCTTGTATATACGCTCCTCGATCGCGTGAGGGTTGTAGGTCTTATTGAATTGTTCGGAGCCCATCGTATTCACTCATACTAAAAGGGCGGGAATGTTCCCGCCCTAGCAATGCCTACAGTTTATCGAGCTTGTCTAGCGCCGCTTAGGACTATTTTCCACATCTTTAGCATGCTGTTCCAGGGCTTCGCGCAGTAGGAACTGCAGACGATCGATTGTAACCGGACTTAGGGCGCGCTCACCACACTTGCGCAACTCCATGTTGAGTTTGGCGACGACATTGACGGCTACATTGCGGGCCTCGGTTTTGGCCGTTGCTGACGATGGCTCCAGTGCCTTGTGCTTGCTTTGCTTCTTCCGGCTGGCGCCAGACGATGTGACCTTGGGCGTCGCTAATGGGACTGGTTTCTTCTTGGACTTCTTGGGTTGAGCAGGTCGGTCGACGACTTCGTTGAGTACTGGGATATTCGCTGTACCTTGTTCAACCCTTGCCTTAGGTTTGGGTTGCTTGAGTTGGCCCGGCGAATCTAATGTCTTAGCGGGTGCATCGAATTTGGCCGTTGGCGATGGGGGTTCGGTGGCGCGTGGCGATCCCTTAGCTGGTGTTCCCACGCCCTTGCCGCCCCAGGGCATACCCGACGTCTGCTTTGTCTTGGGTGCACCGTCTTTTCGAAACAGCGCTGACGGGGTCGGCCGAGATGTGCGCTTGTAACCCTCCTTGCTTGACTTCACAGGTGGCGCTGCGTCCTTGGCAGACGTTGACCCAGCCAAATCAACGTATTCCGAGTCATCTGGCGATGAATCGCCTGCGGCAACGGGCCGCGCTTTCTTGTCAGCCGCGGTACCGAGGTCGAAATCGATGCCTGGCATCTTGAGTTCTTTCGCTTCGCCTACGGACGCAACGGCAAAGATCTTGTTTTTCGGGCTTGTCGTCGGTGCTTTGGAGGTGACGCTTTCCTGTTTGTCGCTGGACGAAGTTATGACCGGTGTCGATTTTTGCTTGATTTCACCTGGCTTATTCTCTGGCGACACCTGCGCCGGGACAGGGGTAGCTGGTTCACCGCTCTCGCTGACGGGCTCGCCGTGATCTAGCTCGACGGTAGGCTCGCCTGCAAACTCGTGATTCCCTGGCTGCGCTTGGTTTGGTGTAAGCAAGACCGTTGTCGCGTCGCTTGCCTCGCGGCTTATCGTCGTGCCGTGTTCGTGGCCACTATTTTGCATGGCTGCCCGATCCCGTTCCGTGACCTTTTCGGACATCGCTTCCTCGCCGGGGATCTCAAGGGTATCCATGGGGTTTAAGGCTGGCGAATCATCCTCAACACCGGCGTCATCCACTGACGAGGAAGCTTCGGTGGTCGCTTCTAGTTCGGCCCCCAGCTCCATAGACATTTCCTCGTCTGGGACCAGGGGCACCATCTCGCCCGCGGGCTCGACCAGTGCTGATTTCGTGTCTTCTAAGCGTAGTTCTGAATTCTCGGCTTGACGAGGGCTCTCATCCGGTATTTCGGCCGTTTCATGCAGTTCTTTAGGCTCTATTTCGTCGATAACCTCGCGTTCGGCGGCCTTTACCCCTGCATCGGATGCGCTGGGCCCGGGCCCTAACGCTTCAAACGCGAAGGTTTGTTGCGCCTCAGATACGAACGGGTCCTCCTCATCCCCGTGGTATTCCCCTGATTCTTGGGGTTGATCACCCTCGAGGGAATGTGAGGCCTCTACCGCGGTGGGCGGCGGACTATCTGTCGGCATGGCCGCATCTTCGGTCAGATCCGGTTCTTGGTCATCGTCAGCCAATGACAACTCAGGGCTAGGCAACGAATCCGAAGACGTAGGCGTTAGCGCATCTGCAAAGTCGACCTCCAAGGATTCGTCCGCGGCGATCTCTGTTTCATCCAGGCTAAGCTCGATACGTTCCGCTTCGGGTGCTTCTGGTGTGTCGGCATCCAGGCCGCGGCCTCCCGGGGTTGGCGTTGAACCCAATGCCTCATCCGTAGGCGCTTCTTCCGGTGATGCGTCGGGTGGCGCTGCTTCAAGTGTGATCTCTTCGGGACCGGCATCGGCCATCTTCATGTCGGCAGTAAGATCAATCGCTCCACCCAGGTCGTTGGCATCTTCATCTAGTATCGGGTAGGCGCCGTCTGTACTAACGTCAGAAAACTCTGCCCATGCGATTTCTTCAGCCGCCCCATCTTCATCCGTGAGTTCAACCGCATCGGCTGCATCAGAAGTGTCGGCTTCGACCTCGTCCACCTCAGTCAGTTGAGCGGCTAGAGATTCCAGCGATTCGGTATGGGCGGACATATCCTGGTCCGCGAGTTCAGCATCGCCGGGTTCGAAAGCGGGCCCATTGATCTCGCTATCCGCATCGACCTCGGTAGCGGGCTGAACGCCATTGCCATCGTGACGGTCGGTTTCGCTGAGATCATTGCCGATTAGTTCGTTAAGCGACTCTAATACCTGGCTCGTGGCCAGGTTTCGCTTTTGGATAGTCTGTAATCGTTGGCGGCTTCGTTGGGGTAGGGCTGGTGCGAAAGGAGCGGGCTTACCAGATATCTCGGGGTCTTGCGTGGGTGCGGGCCCAGCGTCTACAAACTCATTTCGGACTAGATCCTCGAGAGATTTTCGCACCTCCTCGAGCGTGTGTTTCGCTGAGGGCTTATGCTGTCGTTCGTCGCCGATGTTTGTCATTCCCACTCGTCGGACACGTCCGCAACCCGGTCAGCCTGCAATTTCCACCAGCTCTCTGCTGCGGTCGCGGATCTCGGTCGCTGTTCCTGACGCGACTCTATCTCCTCCATCTGACCTCCATGGACGGAGGAAATGCAATAGGATTGTAGGAACAATCCTTGCCCTGGAGTCGTACCTGCATCTACGGCGTTGCGCTCGAAAAATGGGCTCGACGTACGGTCAAGTACGCCTGCGCGCATTTTCCATCGCGCGCCTTGGATATGCCGGCATCCACACACCCTCGCGACGACAGCCGGCGAGAAATGCAGGCTAGAGATTGTGCGTCTGTAACGAATAACCTCGTTCTCGGTAGAATCGAAATCGTTCACGCGCTTGTTGCTTGGCCTCTTCGGCGGCACCGACCACATCTGCGACGCGTCCAAACCGACTAAAAAAAGACGGTATGGCTGATGCAAGAGAGATTAGCACATCATGCCAGTTTTCCGGAGGCTCTTGTTCGCCGATAAGAACTGGCAGCTCCTGATCCAGATTGGCGTTGTAGAGACTATGCGGAATGAAGCTTCCAGGATTGAAAGTCCACAGTAGACGGTTGAGGGTGGCGGATTGCTCCGAGTTCTCGGTCAAGATATAGAGCTGGTGACCGAGCCGAAAGGCCTTATTGGTTAATCTACATACTGCCAGATTTGGATCGATATCGTGGGTTAGGTAGAAATCGACGCGTGTCATAGTGCAGCTTATTCGTCGCGACAGCGATTGATCAGGAACTGGGTCAGGAGGGGAACCGGACGACCGGTTGCCCCTTTAGCCTTACCGCCTTTCCAGGCAGTCCCGGCGATGTCGAGGTGTGCCCATTTGAACTTTCGGGCGAATCGCGCAAGAAAGCAGGCAGCAGTAATCGTTCCTGCCTCACGCCCACCAATATTGGCCATGTCAGCGAAATTGGTGTCCAACTGCTTTTGATATTCGCTCCATAATGGAAGCTGCCAGGCGCGATCATAACTGTCTTTGCCAGCCGTTAACAGCTCGCGCACTAGCGGTTCATTATTGCCCATTAGCCCAGTGGCATGACTCCCAAGTGCGATGACGCAGGCCCCGGTCAGTGTCGCGATATCGATAATGCTGGTCGGTTTGAAACGTTCGGCGTAGGTCAGGGCGTCACATAACACCAAACGCCCCTCGGCATCGGTATTGAGAACCTCGACGGTCTGTCCCGACATGCTAGTCACGACGTCACCAGGCTTATTGGCATTACCCCCCGGCATGTTCTCTGCCGCAGGAATGAGGCCGACTATGTTCACCGGCAGTTGTAATTCTGCTGCCGCTCTAAGCGTTCCGAGCACGCTCGCAGCACCACACATGTCGTACTTCATCTCGTCCATTTGGCCTGCCGGCTTGATTGATATACCGCCGGAATCGAAAGTGATGCCTTTTCCAACAAGCGCGATGGGTGCATCGCCCTCGCGCCGGCCGCTGTATTCGAGCACGATAAGTTTTGGCGGTTGGCGGCTACCACGTGATACTGACAGCAACGATCCCATGCCAAGGCCTTCCATGTCTGACGCGTCCAACACCTTGGTCGCGAGGCCATATTCCCTTCCAAACTCAGTAGCCTGTTCCGCCAGGTAGGTTGGTGTGCAGATGTTACCAGGTAGGTTGCCCAGATCTTTAGTCAGGGCCACGCCATTGCTCGTGGCCTTGCCCTCTTTGATGGCTTGTTCGCCAGCGCTGATATCGCTGCGTTTGGGCACGGCCAGGACCACTTTGCGCAATGGTCGACGTGGGCTTGCGGATTTACTCTTTAGGCGATCGAAGCGGTAAATCACGGCCTCGATAGTCATTACCGCTTGCCGAACTTTCCATGCAATATTGCGCCCCTTTACCTCCAACTCGGTCAGATAGGTGGTCATTTCTGTCGAGCCGGTCTCGTTGAGCAGTTTGGCTGCCGTAACGTTAACTTCACAATATTGTGCTTCGGCGAATTCCCGTTCTTTCCCACAACCAACTAGGAGAGCACGTTCGCTAGGGAGGTTCGGTAAGTGGTGCAGTAGCAGCGTTTGCCCCAGCTTGCCCTCCATGTCACCCCGACGCAAAAGGCTTGAAATCATGCCTTCCGTGGCCTGATCGATTTGACGTGCCCGAACCGACAGCTTTCGGGAGTCAAATACGCCGGCTACGATGCAACCGGTACGTTGTTTCTGGGGGTTGCCGCTTTTTGCAATAAATTCCATATTTGATGTAGCTACCAGCAACCAGACAGCGTCGGTATGTGATATATTTTTGGAAACATGGTCTATAGGTTCCCTTTAGCAATCAGTTCCTTAGGGGCACGATGTGCACACAATACGCAAACTTCGATGATCGTTAGTCAAAAGAGTCCCTTAGACCGCCATTTTCCATTGTTTACCAGGCCTTTGTCAAAACGATAGGGCCCTTAAGTGTGGTTATAAAACGCGCATTCTATCGTGAGGCAACACTTACTACCGTGGCTGTAGCCCTGGTGTTGGTGGTGTTGTTTCTGTTTTTGGTGCTGACCAAGTTATTGGGAAAGGCTGCTATCGGTGAATATGCTAGTGGCATCGTCTTTACGCTGCTGGGGCTAGAACTGGGTAGGCGACTTGAGATCCTGATACCGTTGGCGTTCTATCTTGGTGTCTTGCTCACGTTTGCGCGCTGGTACCGCGACAGTGAGATGACGGTGCTAGCGGCTTGCGGGGTCGGATTGCCCTCCCTGTGTCGGCCGGTGGTCATTTTGGCTACTTGTTTTACTGTTGTCGTTGGGATTTTCTCGCTCTATCTGTCACCCAAGGCATCGGCGTTGAGCGAGCAGGCAAAGAGCGATGATGCTAATAGAACCACAATCACCAGCGCGAGTGCGGGCGTATTCACAGAGTTGCGCAATAGCGGGCGGATTTTTTACGCGGAGAAAATCGGTGTCGGTCCGACGTTCGAGAACATATTTGTATACAACAGGAAAGCGGCGAAGCAAAATATATTGGTGGCCAGTAGCGGCGAGCAGTACCAGGATTCGCAGACCGGGGAGGAGTTCTTGGTTCTCAAGAACGGATCCATTTACGAAGGCACCGCTGGCGAGTCGGACTACCGAATCACGAAATTCGACAACTACAGACTACGGCTAGTAGCAAAGGAAGACGATCGACCGGCGACGGATGTCGAGGGCTTGCCTTCCTGGACGCTCCTAAAATCGAGCAATCCGCGGCACGTGGCCGAGTTCCAGTGGCGCCTGGCCAAACCCATCAGTGTCGTCCTATTGGCGGTACTTGCCTTGGTCTTGGCGCATACCGATGCAAGGAGAGGGCGTGTTGGTAATCTGCTTGCGGCTATTCTTATCTATTTCGTATACACCAACATGCTCGGGATTGGTGAGACCTGGCTTAAGGACGGAAGTGTGCCAACCATAATCGGTCTATGGTGGGTACACGGGGCGCTGGCGGTAATTACTGCCTATTTACTAAAGCGTCGGGTGCAGAACAAACCACTGTTGGCGCTATGGTCATAGGGATATGAGCCTGATCAGCTTGCTCGATCGCTATATCGCCCAATCGATTCTATATAGCACGCTGTTGGTATTTGCGATCCTACTCGGCCTTTTCACATTCGTACTTTTTATCGATGAACTTGGCGACGTCGGCAAAGGCCAGTTCGATCTCTATGCACTTATCAAGTATGTTGCCCTCAGCCTGCCTAGAAGGATCTATGAGCTTTTTCCAGCTATCGCCTTGCTGGGCGTCATTCTCGGCTTGACATCATTGGCCCTGGGTTCGGAGTTAACCGTCATGCGGGCTGCTGGCGTTTCATTATTGCGTATCATTGGCTCGGTGATGAAGATTGGTTTGGTTTTTATCATCGGCGGGGTCTTAATCGGCGAAACAGTGGTTCCAGTAAGTGACGTATGGGCCGAGCGGGGGCGAGCTGAGGCGCTGCAGGTTGGATTACATCGAGAAGCAACTGGGCTCTGGCTTCGAGACGGCGCCGATGTCGTGAACATCGGAGAGGTGCTGCCCGACCTGACACTGCTGAATGTCAACATCTATCATTTCGAGCCGCCCACCCGTCTTCGTACCCATACTTCTGCCGATCGAGCACACTTTGAGGACAATGTCTGGCGCCTTGCCAATGTGAACAAGAGCACGATCAGTGAAGATGTGATACGTAGAAGCCAATCCCAAGATGAACTTTGGCCGTCGCTGCTGACGCCTGATGTCGTGCGGGTGTTCGCGGTCCGCCCCGCTAGCCTGTCGACGTTGGATTTGTACCATTACATCCAGCATCTTCGCCGCAACCACCAGGACACGGCCCGATACCAACTTGCCTTCTGGAACAAGGTACTGTTGCCGGCGGCCACGGGAGTGATGATCTTATTGGCAGTACCCTTCGTTTTCGGGCAGATGCGCAGCGGGGGAATGGGTCAAAAAGTGTTCGTGGGAATCATGATTGGTTTGGTATTCAATGCGCTGAACCGTGGATTGGGATATATGGGCCTACTCTACGGTCTGCCGACCTTCCTGGCGGCAGTGTTGCCGGTGGCAATATTCCTGCTGCTCGCGCTCTACCTCTTGCGGCGTGTGGCCTGACTAGCGTGCATTGGCACCGCTGGGGCTTGCATGCGAACACTATACACAGGTTGGGAAAAGCCCTTTTCCAACAACCACTAAGGACCGTAGGGCTATAGCAAGAAATGCCTAAGCCATTGATCCAACAATGTTATTTTCTTTGAATAAAAAATGTTCAATCTGAGATCTGTGCCCATAATCCGGGCATTCCGCTGCCAGTGCGACGCTTTTTTGCACACAGTTATCCATAGGATCTGTGGATAACTGCGGATAGACTGTGCTGCTTGACGGTCATATATTGGGATCAGGATCAGCGCCCGACGCGTACTGCGGGACGACCGGCGGTTATCATCCAAGGTAGGCGCACATAGTGATGTTGCTATGATGTCGATAGGTGCGCGGTAGAGCGCAGAGAATGTTCGCAGCATGCTATTAATAATCCTTCTTGCCCTGAGCCGGAATTCAGCCCATATGGCGCGGTTGGGCATCTGACAAAACGGCTACCAACCTATGTCCGACCAAACTTTCTTTTTCAACCTCATCGAAGTTGGGCACTTTGCCGCCTACCTCGCAATGGTCGTTGCGGTAGTCCAGGGGCTGGCCCCGTTGCTTGCACGTCAGCTGCGCATGCCCGCGCTGGCGGGCCTCGGCGTTAATGCGTCCGTGGCGGTGTTCGTATTGACAACGATCGGGGGGCTCACGCTTATCCATGCATTTGTTACGAGTAACTTCTCTGTGCTTTACGTCGCCCAGCATTCCAACCTGCAGTTGCCCATGTTTTACAAAGTGTCAGCGTTGTGGGGCGGCCACGAGGGTTCGCTATATCTGTGGGTGTGGATTCTTACGTTGTACACAGCGATCTTAAGTTGGCACGGGCGTACAAGGTACCCCCAACGCCTGCCGGTCATCCTGGCGGTACAGGGCTGGCTAGTCGTCGGGTTTTTTGGCTTGATATTGCTTTTATCGAGCCCATTCGAGCGCCTGTTTCCGGTCCCGGCCGACGGCAATGATCTGAATCCACTACTGCAGGACCCGGGGATGGTCATCCACCCACCCATGCTCTATCTGGGTTACGTGGGATTCTCCGTACCGTTTGCATTCGCAATGGCAGCACTGTTGACGAACTGGAACAGCACGCTTTGGAGTGGCCTGATTCGACGTTGGGCTTTGATTGCCTGGGGATTCCTAACGACGGGAGTCGTGCTCGGGGGTTGGTGGGCCTATCACGAGCTCGGCTGGGGCGGCTATTGGGCCTGGGACCCCGTAGAAAATGCCTCCTTTATGCCATGGTTGCTGGGTACGGCGCTGATTCATTCCATCACGGTGCAAGATCATCGGCGCATGCTACACGCCTGGAATATATTTCTGGTAATTGCCACCTTCTCATTGTCGTTGCTGGGCACGTTTCTCGTACGCTCGGGGGTTCTGTCCTCGGTGCATGCCTTCGCGGTTGACCCCGGGCGCGGCGCCTATATTTTGGCTTTCATGGTTACGGTGCTGACCATTTCGTTTTCTATTTTCATGATCAAGGGCCGGGCGCAGCAGGCACAAGAATCCATCACCTCGGCGTTTTCCCGAGAGTCTGTATTTGTATGGAACAATGTCATCTTTGTGTTTGCGTGCGCCACCGTATTATTGGCCACGCTCTACCCGCTGGCACTGGATGCGTTGACCGCAGCCAAGATCACGGTTGGTCCGCCGTACTTTAACGCAGTGATGGTACCCATCTTTCTGGTTGTCATGCTCTTGATGGGTATTGCGCCGCTGCTTCCCTGGCGCAAGGCCAATCTCGCAAAACTGGGGTCACGACTTACGATACCCGCCGCGCTTGGCGCCATTGCACTCGCCATAATGCTGGTCTTTTTCCAGCCGGCACACTGGACGGCGCCGGTGGCGGTGGGCCTCGTCGGTTTTGTACTAGGGACGATAGTGACTGATCTGTTGCGAGCGGTGAATCAAAGACGCGCCCAACTTAGTGAACATTTTGGTCGTGCGACGTTAAAGGCGGTATTGGCCAACCGTCGCCACTATGGCGGCATGGTCGTACATTTGGGGGTATTGGTTATGGCGTTGGGTCTTGTCGGGTCGGGGCTATTCCGTTCGGAAATCACGGTGCCGATGGCAGGGGGTGACGTTCTAGAAATTAGCGGTGAGCGACTGCGTTTTGAAGGCGTGCGCACGTTTAGAAAGGACAACTATGAATCACTGCAGGCGCAGCTCACATCACTGAATTCTGGTTACGTACTGTTGCCAGAGCGGCGTTTCTATCCCCGTCAGGAAGCGCCCATGACCGAGTCCGGAGTGCACTCAACGCTACTCCGAGATGTCTATGTCGTCATCAACGAACGAAGCGGCGATAAATGGATATTCCGCGCGTTCGTATTGCCCCTGGTGAACTTCATCTGGTTAGGCGCGATCATCATTCTTGCTGGTCTTGGCCTTACACTTAGTAGTCGTCGACGCAAAGTGAAGCAAGAAGCGACCGACCATTCCCGCCTGGCACACGCGAAATGACCAGCATAAACGGTGCATTTCTCGTCTTGGTGCTGGTAGTTGCGCCCTCATTTGCGGCCGAGGTTAGCGAAGACCCGCTGGAGCGCCAAATGCTGGAGATCGCCAAGTTGTTGCGCTGTGCGGTCTGTCAGAATCAACCCATCTCAGATTCTAACGCCGACCTTGCGCGCGATATGCGGGCGATCATTCGCGAACAATTGCAGGCCGGAAAGGCGCCGGACGAAATCATCGCCTATTTCGTAGAGCGCTATGGAAACTACATCCTACTCAAACCACCCGTCGATCGTGCGGGTGCCGCAGTTTGGTTTCTGCCTCCACTATTGCTTTTGGTGATGGGCGCCTTTGCCATCATGTTTGTTCGCCGCCGTCTCCGCCAGCCGTTGCCACCGGCGCCTGAACTTTCTGACGAAGATATCGCGCGGGTGCGCGCTGCACGTGAGCAGGACTGAGCTATGGTGGGCCTGATCTTTTTGGCGTTGTTCATTCTCGCCGGCACCGTCTGGCTGCTTGTGCGGCCCTGGGCCCCTGCTGGTGAACGGCACGGCGAGCGCTACCATCAACTACAGCTTGTACGTGAGCGTCTGCTTGTACAGCTCGGCGAATTGGAAGCGGAGATGGCCAATCAAGGTATGGATGCACAAGTGGCGCACGATGAGAAACGACGGCTGGAAGCAGAGTTGGCCGATGTCTTGCGTACGCTTGAGGATCTAGAAACATCATCCGGCGATCAGCCGGCAGCGCTCACTAAGTCCGCGCGTGGCGCCACGGTGGTGGTATTGGCGGTGGGGGTTCCACTGGTTACCGCTTTGCTGTTCATCGGTACCAATCAGACAATTCCACAACGCTTGTCGTCCAAGGGGGCCGAGGTCGCGCAGGCACCGCAGGTGCCGCCCATGGTGCTGGATATGGTGGCCCGTTTGGAGAAACGTTTGGCTCAGCAGCCCAATGATCCAGCCGGTTGGGCGAGATTGGGGCGCTCTTATCAGGTTCTGAACCGCATACCCGAGGCGAAGGCTGCATATGCCAAGGCCTACCAGCTGGCCCCCGAAAACCCCGAGGTGCTATCCGAATACGCGGCGCTCTTGTATAACGAGAACCCAGGACAAACCAGTGGCCAAGTTTTCACGCTATTTAGCAAGCTGCATGAATTGAACCCGGATCACCCCGGTGCCTTGTGGTTTCTTGGTGTGGCCGCGTATGAGAAAGGCGAGTTCCGTGTAGCCTTAAACTCTTGGGAGCACTTGGCAAAGCGGTTACCGGCGGACGGTCAGGTTCTGCCGCAAGTACGCCACGCTATCGCTGAAGCGAACTCCCGTCTTCAAGAGTAGCTCAGCTGCCAGTCGCCTTGAGCTCTTTGATCTTCGGAAGTAGGACTTTGCTCAGGACCTCAGCATTTATCGGGCCGATGTGCTTGTAGCGTATGATGCCTTTTGCATCGATAACAAAAGTTTCGGGAACCCCATAGACACCGAGCTCAATGCCGACACGGCCGTTGGTATCCATGAGGCTAACTTGGTAGGGATTGCCGTGGTCAGCCAACCATGCAAGGCCATCGGCGCTTTCGTCTTTATAGTCGAGCCCAATTATCGGTGCGATTGCCTGGCGAGCGATTTCCATGAGGAGTGGGTGTTCAATCCTGCAAGCGACGCACCACGACGCCCACACATTGACCAAGTAGACTTGCCCCTTTAAATCCTTGGCGGATACTTGTCGTGTCGGCTCGTGCAGTACCGGTAACGTAAACGACGGTAGTGGCTTGCCGATTAATGGTGATGGAATCTTGCGTGGCGATAACTCGCCCGATTGCATTTGTGACAGCGCATAGACTAGCAATAGGCCGAGCGCGGCGAACGAACCGATCGGGATAAGAAACTTTTTCACTGGTCCTTGGCTTGCTTGGCTAAGGCGTCAGCGACTTCTGGCGGCATGTAGTTTTCATCATGCTTGGCGAGTACCTCGTCGGCGACAAACCGATTATTCGCCATGAGCCTGCCTTGTGCCACAATCCCTTGTCCCTCACGAAATAGGTCGGGCAAGATGCCCTCATAATGCACACTGATTTTTGCGTTCATATCGGTAACAATGAAATCTACTTTCGCCCCGCTTTTCTTGACGCTGCCTTGTACAACAAGGCCACCAACGCGAAAGCGTTGCGCCCGCGGCGCCTCGCCGGCTAACACTTCGCTGGGACTATAGAAAAATACCAGATTGCTACGAAACGCGTTTAGCACGAATAATGCGGCGACAGTAAAGCCCACGACGCTGACCACAATAACCGCCATTCTTTTGTGTCGTGGTTTCATTTCTCTTGAACTGTTTGTGTAACGATAAACTGGCGCAAGGCTCTAAGCACCACGCTTCGCCGTCGCATGGGTATAATCACGTTAATGACCAGAATGATGATCGCGAAACCATAGGCGCTCCAGACATAGACACCATATCCACCCATCGAAATAAATTCTGACCAGCTCATTGCGCTTTCGTTCCCACTACCTCTGCGACCCATTGCGTATATTTTTCGCGCTCCAAAATCGCGTAACGCATACGCATTAAGACAACAGTAGCAAAATAAAGCTTGAAACCAATGACCATTATCAGCAGCGGCACCAGCATACTGGGATGAATGGAGGGCGCGCCTAGTTTACTGACTGAGGCCGGCTGATGCAGGGTATTCCACCATTCGACGGAGAAATGGATGATAGGAATGTTGACGACGCCGACTAGGGCAAGGACGGCGGCGGCTCGGGCTGCCCGGCGAGGTTCTTCGATGCTTGCCTCCAACGCCATAAAGCCGATGTAGAGAAACAAAAGGATGAGTTCTGAGGTTAGCCGCGCGTCCCAAACCCACCACGTGCCCCACATGGGCTTGCCCCATATTGAACCGGTAACCAGCGTAACAAGGGTAAACGATGCGCCGATCGGCGCGCAGGCGCTGGCCAGAACCTCAGCCAGCTTTGTCTTCCATGTGAGCGCTAGCGCGCCGGCTGCTGCCATGACGACATAGACAAACATGGACATCCAGGCACTAGGGACATGGATAAATATGATGCGATAGCTTTCACCCTGTTGATAGTCAGCCGGCGCTACGAATAGGCCCCAATACAAGCCAACGACGAGCAACAGGACGGCCAATGCCCCGAGCCAAGGAATGAGGCGTCCGGCGAATGGGTAGAAGCTCTTAGGAGAGGCGTACTTGTACATCCGTGTTGCGCGCTTAGTCGAGTGAGATTCGCAAGGCGATAGCAGTAACCCAAGGGGTAAAGATCACAGACAATACCAAGAGGGCTGTCAACAGCGACAGGTGGGCTTCTACATCCATGCCCAAGGCGTAGGTTGATACTGCCCCAGCACCAAAAATGAGTACCGGAGTATACAACGGCAAAACTAGCAACGAAAGCAACACACCGCCACCGCGTAATCCCAGTGTCAGCGCCGCGCCAACGCTTCCAATGAGGCTTAACACAGGTGTTCCCAGCAGGAGTGACGCAACAAGTATTCCCATATTTTCATACTGAAAGTTTAGTTGTAGCGCTAACAGGGGTGAAATCAGCACTAACGGTAGGCCGGTGAGCAACCAGTGGGCCATTATTTTGGCGAGAACAAGCGTCGTCAACGGGTGCGGTGTGAGGGTAAGCTGTTCGAGCGTGCCATCGGCGTAGTCGTTGGCAAACAGACGGCTCAGCGACAACATGGTTGCTAGCAGTGCGGCTACCCAGATTACTCCTGGGGCCATAGTGCTCAACAGGTTTGGTTCGGGCCCGACCCCGAGTGGGAACAGGCTAATGACGATGACAAAAAAGACGAGTGGTGTCAGAACATCCGTGCTACGGCGTAAGGCCACCGTAACCTCCCGTACAAACACGCAGCGGACAGCGACGAATAGACTGGATGAAGTCACGAGTCGAGATTAATGTGTTGAGTGGCCTTGGCGCTACAGCCGATTTTTTGGTGGGAAGTAACCACCACCATGCACCCACGCGCCAGGTAGTCGGTGAGCATGTCCTCCATTACCGCCACGGAATCGGCATCAAGTCCGGCGAAAGGTTCGTCAAGAATCCAAAGATTCTTTTCCGAAACTAAGAGTCTCGCCAGGGCCAGGCGCCGCTGCTGGCCCTGTGACAACACTTTGGTCGGAAGGTGAGCAAAGCGGGTCAATCCCATGCGTTCAAGCGCAGCCTTCACCAAAGTATCGGTGCCATTGTCTAGGCGCGTCGCCACATGTAGATTTTCTTCCGCTGTTAGATCTCCTTGCACGCCATTAGCGTGGCCGACGTAAGCGAGTAAGGCGCGATAGTCGTCGCCGAGCGCGTGGATGTCAGTGCTGTTCCATCTGATTTGGCCTGCGTTGGGTCGCGATAAGCCGCAGAGGGTACGCAGAAGTGTGGTCTTGCCGCTACCGTTGCGACCAACTATGTGCAATAGCTCGCCGTCGCGCAGGTTAAAGGAGAGGTCGCTGACCAGCGGCCGGTCACCGCGAACACATTCCACCTTGGAGGTCTCGAGCAGGTTCATCGTGCCGTGGCTCAGTTACGGGGAGGTGCCCCGAGGGCTCATAGATGAGACTGTGATGTGCCAGTCACGCCCGCACTTAAGTGCGACTATACTAGCCATTAATTGATGTGTGGCATCGGTGTGGACAGTCCCTGCTTCAAATGGCGCCCCGGAGACGATTCGAACGTCCGACCTGCTCCCTGCGAAGCGAGCTACTACATAGATTACTTTGTACCCACTAAGTTTAGCCTTCTGGGTAATCTAGAAATAGTCCCAGATTGGAACCTAACTTCTGCTCACATCACGTCGAACCTTGAAGAACTGGCTGACGAGAGTCTATGATTTATTGAATTAGGTGTTTCTAGCACCGCGACTAGCGGCGAGTGGAGATCAGTATGGCAAAAGCAGACAATTCTCCAGGAATCGGGACTGGACCTACTATGCGTGCCCGCGGGCTAATGGCCGTCGCATGTCTGACGGTGTTGTATACGTCACCCGCGCATGCCTACCTCGACCCCGGCACCGGCAGCATCATCCTACAGGGACTGTTAGCGGGCATTGCCGCCGCTATGGCGGCGGCCGGACTATATTGGGCGCGCGTCAAAAACTTCTTTTCTTCCTTGTTTTCTTCCAAGAAGTTAGCGGATTCGAACCCCGAACAGGACCCCGAGAACTAGGAATCATCATATGGATCCCGCGCGCACCGATACCGGTTCGTTTCGGGACCCCAGCGGAAGGGTCTACGTGGTCGATGGCTGTGTGTTCCGCACCGTTATGCCCAGTGCGGTGGAAGACTTCGAATTTGTCAGATCCAAGGGTTTCCTAGATCGCCTTATTGATGACGGCCGCGTTGTCGCCGAAAAAAAAGTAGATCCCGGTCGGCTGGGACAGTGCGCCCAGGGTGCCCACTATGTACTGGAACATCCGATGTTGCCATTTGTTTCCTACCCGTACGAATGGCCCTTCGCCGCTCTTAAAGTCGCTGCCTTATTACAGTTAGACATCCATCTCGAAGCCTTAGACCACGGAGTAACTCTCTCCGATGCAACCGCGTACAACATACAGTTCCGCGGAGTTGACCCTGTGTTCATCGACAACCTGTCCTTTCGACGCTATCGAGAAGGCGAGTTTTGGATTGGACATCGCCAATTCTGTGAGCAGTTTGTCAACCCGTTGCTGCTTAGAGCGTTGCTTGGGATCCCACACAATTCTTGGTATCGCGGCACGTTAGAGGGAATAACCGCGCAAGACCTCAGCCGAATACTACCCTGGACAAGCAAATTCTCGTGGAATGTGTTGACGCACGTGGTGCTGCAGGCGAGATTTCAGAGAAAATCGACCAGCAAAGACAATGCGCAACGGGTCAAAGAAAAAAAACTGCCACTGATTGCTTTTCAACAGATGCTGCGCGGGTTACGTAAATGGATCGCAAAACTCGAGCCAGCAGACACGGGAAAAACTGTGTGGGTGGATTACGCCCAGGACAACAGCTACGCGTCCGACGAAGCGCGGGCAAAAAGGCGATTCATTTCAGAGTTCGTAGCCGCGACAAAGCCCAAGATGCTATGGGACATCGGTTGCAATACAGGAGACTACTCCAAGGCCGCCCTGGAAGCCGGGGCTGAGTTCGTGGTGGGATTCGATTTCGATCAAGGGGCTTTGGATACTGCATTCGCTCGCGCCAAGACTGAGCGTTTAGACTTTTTGCCATTGTTTCTCGATGCCGCTAATCCACCTCCTAACCAGGGTTGGGGACAAACCGAACGCATGGGTCTTATGCAACGCGCCAATGGCGACGGTGTGTTGGCGCTCGCGGTTGTTCATCATCTTGCGATCGGAAAGAATGCCCCATTGGGCGGCGTGGTGGATTGGCTGGTGAGTATGGCACCCACCGGAATCATCGAATTCGTACAAAAGTCCGACCCCATGGTGCAAACGTTGTTACGGCTGCGAGAGGATATTTTCGATGATTATAACGAACAGGGGTTCGCACGCGCTCTGGAAGCGAAAGTCGATATCGTGAAATCTGTTACGGTGTCCGCCGCCAACCGCCGCCTATACTGGTACAAACGGCGCTGATGTGGTGAGTTCACGCAATCTGAGGTATCGAGAATGACCGGTGGTCGCCAATTGCAAACAGTCAAGGCAATAGGCTTAGGCGCCATACTGGCGTCTAATATTTTTCTGTTTGTTCCCCTCACCCTGTATGTTGGTAACCCTGACGAATTTGCGGTCTCGCTCTCTACGATCCTGGGCCTGTATCTCCGTCCCGCCATATTTCTCATTGCCGCGTTCGGGTTAATCGGAGCGTTTCTGACCGAATCAGTTTTCCGCCGTTACTTGATCCTGCTCGCTGCAGTCAGTCTGCTGCTTTGGGTCCAGGGTAATATGCTGGTGTGGGAATACGGGTTAATGAATGGTCGGGGCATTGATTGGGCACAGGATGCGTGGCGCGGGTGGATAGATCTGGGAATCTGGTTTGGCGTGATCCTGATCGGCATTGTTTTTCACCGTCGTATTGAGAGGCCGATTGTCTATCTGGCGGTTGCAACTTTTTCTCTGCAGCTAATCTTTGCTCTAGCTGTGGGTATTCAGAATCGCCCCGCATTGGCGGAAAAGGCCGACAACAAGTTCTCTGCCGACGCGCTAATGCAAATGCAGCGATTCTCCTCCCGCAAGAACGTGCTGCATATCGTACTCGACGGATTTCAATCCGATGTATTCGAGGAAATCGTCAGCGATCGTGAGGATGGGGCGCGCTTCAGATCTGCGCTGAAAGGTTTCGTCTTTTTCAGAGAAAACCTGGGCGTTTTTTCCTATACACATATGACAATTCCCGCTCTGTTAAGCGGTAAGATTTACCGGAATCACGTTCCGGTGAAGGAGTTTGTCGAGAAGACTCTTGGTGGCAAGACAATTTTGAACGCTGCCTATG
>CAXMNC010000150.1:0-2555 GCA_964194625.1 Acidiferrobacterales bacterium | reverse complement strand
CCGGCCGCCGTCAAACCGGGCGCACAGTTCCTTGTTCTCGACGGGTGACAAACCGGGCAGATAGGCGATAGTCTCGTTCATGGTGAGCTGGATTTTCCTGTTGCCGCGTGATCTTGTATCAGCATCAAAATCATACGGAATCTCAACAGTTTAATCCATGCTCACCGACCCTTTCACGGCGCACTGTGAATAATCCGGGTTCATATGCGTTGATAGGAATCGGCCTATTCGCGTTTGTCGCGGTTCAGATTCGCCTTGCACCAATAATCTGACATGCCAATGTACCAGTATTGCTTAGCCTGATGGCCGTAGCACTAGGGACAATTGCTATGGTGTCAGTTCAGGCGGGTTGGCTTGACGACAGTGATCGTAAGGCGAACTTCCACCGACTATAGAAAGCGAGACGTCAATGGCTTCCACCCGCCCCAATATCCTAATCATCATGACCGATCAGCTCCGCGATCTGACACCTTACGAGAACAACGACCTGATGCGGTTCCAGCGCGAAAGCCTGAAGGCGCAGACGAGCCTGCGCGAAAGCGGCGTCACATTCGACCGGCACTACATCATGTCTGCGGCCTGCACGCCCAGCCGCGCCTCCATCTTCACCGGACAATATCCTTCCTTACACGGCGTGACCCAGACCGATGGTCTGGCCAAGAATGCGCACAGCGACGACATGGTCTGGCTGGCTCCCGATTCCGTTCCGACCATGGGTGACTGGTTCCGCGCCGGTGGCTATCGGACCTATTACAAGGGCAAATGGCACGTCTCGCATGCGCAGATTGACGCCCCCGACGGCGAGGGTCCGCTTCAGACGCTCGACAAGAAAGGCAAGCCGATCGAGAATAATATCGAGCCCTACCTAGATGCGGGCTTGCTCGAAGAGTATGGATTTTCGGAATGGGTCGGACCCGAACCGCACGGCCTCGGATACCAGAACACCGGAACGGCCAAGGATCCGTTTACCGCGGACGAAACAATAGAACTGTTGAAACGCCTCGATCAGGACGGGTCGAAACAGCCTTGGCTGACGGTCTGCTCGTTCCTCAACCCTCATGACATTGCAATATTTGGCGTCTTAGCGCTGGCGCAAGGGTTGCGGTATGACCGCTCGAAATCGATCCCTTCGATCCCCGAGCCGCCGACGCAAAAAGAAGATCTTTCAACGAAGCCGACCTGCCATCAAAGCTATGTGGATGTCTGGGGCAAGATGCTCGCTCCTCAGCCTTGGGTCGAGGCCCAAAGGCGATTCTATTATCAGCTTCAGCGCTCTGTCGACAGAGAGACAGAGCGCGTTCTCGATACGCTGAAGTCAACCAGTGCCTATGACAATACCATCATAATTTTTACGTCTGACCATGGCGACATGCTCGGCGCGCACGGTGGCATGCATCAGAAATGGCACAACGCCTACGAGGAAACCACTCGGGTTCCGTTCATCGTTGCCGGCCACCTTGTCGGCAACGGCGCGCGGCGCATCAATGTACCGACGAGCCACGCTGATTTGCTCCCGACCATGCTGGGCCTTGCGGGGATCGACCAGGAGGAAGCTCTGAAGCGCATTTCGCAGGATCACAGCGAGGCGCAACCTCTCGTCGGACGCGATCTATCTGACGTGATTCTCGACAAATCCAAGGAACTGCCGGATGACCCCGTACTGTTTTTCACGGACGATGAAATCAGCGAAGGCGACGACAAGCCCGGCAGCCCGTTCCAACGCTGGGCGCGCAAACGCGGCAAATACGATACCGTAGCCCAGCCCTGTCATGTCGAAACTGTCGTCGCCCGGCTCGATATAGATGGCGACGCGCGTCTGGTCAAACTGTCGCGCTATCACGACAACAAGCAATTTTGGACCGAACCGGACAAGCGGGACCAGCGGCTGCGCGGCAAGAAGACCCTCACCGTCACTGAACCGGCACCTGACGAATACGAGCTTTACGACCTGACGCTCGACCCGATGGAACAGCACAATTTGGCTCATCCGAACAATTCAACCGAGTGGTCCCGAAAGCTGCAGGCTCGGATGACACAACTGCTGATCGAACAGCTCAAAGCTAAGCGGCGTTTGCCCGCCAAAGGTAAGATCTTGCCAGGCTATAGGCCGCCAAAATTGTAGTTGGCTTGTCGTCTTTGACAAATCGAAATATCGAGTGACGTGAACATGCCTGCAACAACATAACGGTGGGACTGCTATGGGAGTGTGCGATGGTTAGTTCGTTTTAAACAAAGGCCAGGCTGTTTTTCCGGTTAGCGGGCGCGTCGCCATGCCCTCCCTGGAGCGCGATCGCGCAGCCCACCGCGTGAACAGCGCTCGCAAACTCAACAAGCAGACCGTCGCCCATCAACTTGACGATGCGGCCATGGTGTTCGCCGATGGTGGGATGAACTAACTCATCGCGGAGGGACTTGAGCTTGGCCGGCGTGCGTGCCTCGTCCGCCTCCATAAGGCGGCTCTAGCCGACCACATCAGCAGCAAGTATGGCAGCAAGACGGCGCTCCATCGGCGGCACCTCAGCCGGAAGAATACCGCCCTGCAAGCACAGATGCTA
>CAXMNC010000149.1:0-3620 GCA_964194625.1 Acidiferrobacterales bacterium | reverse complement strand
GCAACTCCCGGACCCGGATTCTATTGGTGAGCGGTATCCGCATCAGGTGTCAGGCGGACAGTTACAACGCGTGATGACCGCGATGGCAATGTCGCCCCGGCCAGACCTGATTATTTTTGACGAACCCACGACTGCACTCGATGTGACTACGCAGGTAGAAGTACTGGCCGCGATGCGAGAGATTGTCGAAAATTATAATACTGCGGCAATATATATCACCCACGATTTAGCCGTAGTCGCACAAATGGCCGATGTCATCAAGGTTCTGCGTTACGGGGAAACTATCGAAGATGCTGATACCCGTAAAATGCTCACAAACCCGGAAAAGGAATACACCCAGTCGCTTTGGGCCGTTCGTTCCATCGAAAAAGAAGAAGAAGTGTCGCAAGATATAGTGCTCAAGGTTGATCGCGTCGATGCCAGCTACACAGGTAGTGTCAAGGTACTGGACGATGTTACGATCGAAGTTCCACGCGGGCATACCGTGGCGGTAGTAGGAGAATCCGGCTCGGGTAAATCGACCACAGCGCGAGCCATTACCGGGTTGTTACCACCAAGCAAAGGCCAGATTTTATTTAACGGTGAACCCCTGCCGCCGGCACTAAAAGACCGAAGCATCGAACAGTTGCAAAAAATTCAAATGATATATCAAATGGCTGATACCGCGATGAACCCGCGACATACCGTACGCGACATCGTCGGCAGACCATTGGAATTTTATCTTGGCTTGCGCGGCAAAGAACGTGACCAGAGATTGCTCGAACTGCTGAATATGATCGAACTCGATGAATCCTTCATTAATCGATTGCCAGCCGAACTCTCCGGTGGTCAAAAACAGCGTATCTGTATCGCGCGCGCGCTTGCCGCCAACCCCGATTTAATTATATGTGACGAAGTCACATCGGCACTCGATCAGATTGTTCAAAAAGGAATATTACAATTGTTGTTGCGCCTTCAGGAAGAGCTTGGATTAACTTATATATTCATCACTCACGACATCGCTACTGTCAAAGCGATATCCGATCAGATTGTGGTGATGCTCGAGGGTCGGGTTGTTGAACAGGGAATGAAAAGTGAAATTCTATCACCACCTTATCCTGAATATACCAAGTTACTACTATCGTCGGTGCCTGAAATGGACCCTGACTGGCTAACCGGGTTATTGAAGGAACGGGCTGAAGACCAGCCGCCCGCATAACTAGGCTCAAAGTCCTGGATCCAGGTCAAAGTCCAAACGCATACGCTTCACATTGCCCCCTACACCGCCGATGGAGCACTGAATACGGGGACATATATGGTTCGCCCCGCGATGCAAGGAAAGAGTGTAGCGAAAGCACGAAGGAAAGTTGCTGCCATATATCTGGCCTTTTGTTGAGAGGACATCGCCTCTCGGGCCCTGATGGAAATACGCGCACGCCCGCCCTCATCAGTTTGTCGGCCTGTAACGGCCGAAGTCCCCGTCAGGTTTTCAGGCGCGCAGGGGCTCTCCGTTTCGGTGGTTTTTTCAGTCTTATCTTATCGTCTAGCCAGAAGCTGAATCTTAGCCGCTTACAATACGCTCACGACCGTCGTCTGGCAAACGAAAAAGTTTTCGCCACCATGTCATAGAATTCGCCAGGTGACCTCGGGCAGAACTCTACCGTCTCGCTGATCGCTACCAGTCGCTCAATATCCAATAAACAATGAGGGCAGACGCGCTATCACCAACTCATGCACAATGGACAACATGAAGGTCCGTCTTGAGCAATGGGATGGGATTTGGCTAGATGCCAATCTAGCTACCATGGCCCCTGGTAATAGCCAAGCCTATGGCGCCATCGAAGATGGCGCGCTGGCTGTCAAAGACAATCGAATCTGCTGGCTAGGACTGCGGCGCGATTTGCCCAGGGAAACGCCGACCGACATACCTATATATAGGTGTGATGGCCGCTGGATTACGCCGGGGCTAGTCGATTGTCACACACACTTGGTCTATGGCGGTGATCGCGCGCGCGAGTTCGAGTTACGTCTAACTGGCGTCAGCTACGAAGCAATCGCGCGTCAAGGTGGTGGCATCCTGTCAACGGTCAATGCTACACGCGAGGCCAGTGAGCAGGCGCTTCTAGACGCAACGCAGCCCCGCTTGAAGGCACTGATGGCAGAAGGGACCACGACGATTGAGATCAAGTCTGGCTATGGTCTAGACATCGATACCGAAGCAAAGATGTTGCGCGTGGCACGGTCACTGGGAAATACGAATCCGGTTACGGTTACCACCACCTTTCTGGGTGCACATGCCGTGCCCGCCGAGTACGCAGGCCAGTCAGATGATTACATCGAGTTTGTTTGTAGTGAGGCGTTACCGACTATCGCGAAACAAGGGCTTGTAGACGCCGTCGATGCTTTCTGTGAAAACATCGGCTTTTCTCGTTCGCAGACCGAACGTGTCTTTCAGGCGGCACAGACGCTTGGGCTACCAATCAAACTACACGCCGAGCAATTGTCCGATCTTGGCGGTACCCAGTTGGCAGCACGTTATGGCGCATTATCTGCCGATCATCTTGAGTACGTTTCTGAGGAAGGCGTAGCGGCAATGGCCACCGCTGGTGTTGTGGCGGTATTGCTGCCCGGTGCATTTTATTTTCTAAGAGAATCGAGGCGACCGCCTATCGACCTGTTCCGTAAACATCGGGTACCCATGGCGGTAGCAACCGACAATAATCCCGGCAGTTCACCGGTGTGCTCGCTCCTGCTCATACTCAACATGGCGTGTACCTTGTTCGCACTGACACCGGAGGAAGCGCTTATGGGCGTCACCCGCAACGCGGCCCGCGCTCTGGGTATGTCCAATTCCATCGGCACACTAGAGGTTGGCAAGAAGGCAGACTTTGTGATCTGGGACATCGATCACCCGGCGGAGCTCGCTTATCGCTTCGGATTTAATCCTTGTTATCAAGTAGTCAGAAGTGGACTAACGGTCTTAAATAGGCATTACGAGAGAAACGGGCATGAACCACATACTGGACCTGGATAGATATCCGCTACACCGACTCGACAGTGAGTCGGGACGGGAATTGGTGACAAGCTGCCGAGCGGCATTGAGCGAAAAGGGTATGTTTAATCTTGAAGCTCTTGTTCGGCCCCAGGCGCTAGCCCGATGTGTTGCCGAGATAAAGCCGGTTCTCGATCGCGCCGCGTTCACGCATAGACGAGATCACAATATCTACTTCCGCGACGACATTTCGGACATTGCGCCCGACCACCCAGCTCTGCGGCGTTCTGAAACGGTCAACCACACAGTCTGTGCGGATCAGATCCCGGATAGCATCGTCTGCCAGATATATGAGTGGACGCCCTTGATTGAATTTCTGGCTGCGACCATGCAAAAACTGCGACTCCACCTTATGGCCGATCCGCTTGCTCGGGCCAATGTCCTCGCCTATGGTGCCGGTGAGGCACTCAATTGGCATTTTGATCGGTCGGAGTTTACGACGACGTTGTTATTGCAATCCCCCGAACTCGGCGGCGAGTTTCAATATCGTAACGACCTCCGATCCGAGAGCGACCCGAACTACGACGGCGTGGCACGGCTGCTGGCGGGTGTAGATCAGAAAGTTAAGACGCTGCCGCTTTCGCCTGGA
>CAXMNC010000148.1:0-14744 GCA_964194625.1 Acidiferrobacterales bacterium | reverse complement strand
TTATGTTCGGTGGCACCCTTTGGACCGCGACCTGGAACCCGCAATCGAAACAATTCGATGTAGCCCAAGCCTACGATTTCAACGGCACCGGCAGCGGCGTACCGCTGGAAATCTACTTCGGTCCGAAATCTGAGCGCATGTACGTGACCACGGCCAATCCGGGCCATTTTCACATCTTCGATATCAGTAAGGACCCGGCCAAGCCCGAACTGCTGAAGACCATCAAGACGGCGGCGGGCGCCCATCACGTCGGGTTCACTAAGGACTGGAAATACGGCTTCGTTCAGAATTCGTTCCTTAATCTGAAAGGGATGAACGACGGGTCGATCAAGGTCGTCGACCTGAAGAGCGAAAAAGTTGTCGCTTCGGTCGATACCCTGAAGAACATGGGCTTCAACCCCAATTGCATCGTGTTGCTGCCGAGGTGGAACCATTTGGCCGGGCACTAGGGTTCTCCACCTGAATATGGGACCTTCCTGCAAGCCGACATGAACGTCCTCGATCTGTCGGCGCAATCCTTTGATGCCGCGATTTCGCTCGACACGCTCTATTGGGTCGCCGATATCGCCGACACACTGTCGCAGGTGGTGCGGACGATCAAGCCCGGTGGCGAGATCGGCATCTTCATGTTGCAGGCCCTCGAGGAGGGGGATCCGCCCGAAATCCTGGAGGCCGACAAGACTGCGCCAGCCCGGGCGCTCTCGAAGCTGAACCTGCACTACCAAGCCTATGACTACACGACCCGGAACGCTGAGTTCTGGCGTCGGGCTAAGGAAGCGGCGACGGCGCTGCGCGATGACTTTGAGGCTGAAGGAAACGGATTTATCAGCGACGAATGGATAAGAGCGGCCAATGATGAGTTTTTGCCGGCGATCGAAGCCGGAACGTTGACGCGCTATCTATACCACGTGCGATTGTGACCTCACAAAGTGGGGTCGCGGCCGCTCGAACCTAACGACAACTATGAACTTGGCCCGGGTGGTCTGTATCTTTAACAAAGTCCTGTACTGTTTCTGCTAACCCAAGCAACACATCATCACTAAGATCAGGCCGTGGTTTGCGGGTTTGTTGAGTGCCGATCTCTAACTGCCACTCACGGCAGAATTTTAAATTCGCTTCCGACCCGCAAACCGATATTCCTCCAGTGAGAAGAGTGAGGCCGTTGAGATCAGTTTGGACGCGCGCGTCTGAGCAGCCGGACGAATATCATGAAGTGAGTCACCAGGAGTAGGGGCACAAGAAATGTCGGAATGTACCAAGCTGCCCCGAAGGCCGGGGCCACATTCACGTGGCGCAGTGCATTTAGAAGGTCCACCGTGCCGACAATGTTGAAGAGCCAAACCAGCGCCAACGCCCCAACCCAGCCAGTTCGAAGGGCGACGAGCGCCAGCAACGCCAACACCCCCGTCACCAAGTCCCCGTAGGCGGCAGGCATGGCGAAAGCGGCTGGCAGCGGTTGCGCAACGACGCCCGGGACAAGGAACACCATGCCAATGTGGCGAAACGCATGCGGCAGGGTTAGCCAGAAAAGAGCGTCGTGGGGTGGCATTTTCGCTAACCACGGAGCCAACAACCACTTTGCAATCAGGCCCCACACAACCAGGCTCATGACAAACTGCAGTCCGAAGATTGCTTGCGTATCCATAAGGTTTACAAGCTCAGCTCGTTGGGTTTGCTAGATGTTCTAGGATGCTTGCACGGCTCTTATGACCAAGGCGACTTTGGTCGAGACAGTAGCTTGCCATCCTCGTAGATGTCGAGCTTCTCGTTTAAGAAACCGAGAAGTCCTTGGACTTTCGCACTCTCCGGCCCGGGATAGCGGTAGGTCCATACGACATCTTTGTGCAGTTTGTCACCGATCTTAACCGAGTAGTGATGCGCCTCGCCTTTATAGGGGCAACGCGACACCGTATCTGAGGGTTCCAACAAGTCCATGCGTGCATCGTGTTTCGGCATGTAGTAACGTGTTGGCAAGCCCGTCTCGAACAACAGCCACGGGCGCTTGCTATCGGCTATCTCGATGTCATCGATCACCACCTCGATGTGGCGCGAGCTGGGTAGCACATCGACGCGCTTATAGGGATCGCGCGCGTAGACAAAGACCTCCTCGTCCTCCTCGAACCAGGCATCCATCTGGTTCCATTCGAACGCGACATAGTCTGCAAGCTTGGGGGCGTCGCCCGGCGGATTGCGAAAGGTAAAGGCGGCGTTGTTCGCGGTCTTGTCGCCGACCTGCACATGCCAAAAGACGCCTTCGCCCTTGCGATCAGAATGGGCCGTGTGGTCGCTCGGTTGCAAACAGTCCATCTGCACGTCATTCTTGGGGAAATAGTAGAGCGGCAAGTGATTGTTCTCGCGTAGTAGCATCATCGCTTTGCTGTCAGCGATACGCTCGCTATTGAAATAGACACGCACCCAGCGCGGGCTCGGTTCGAACTCGCGGCTGCGGGGTGAAATAGTAAAAGTATCCGTCATGATTGTCCTTCTCCTCGTGGGGGTGGGAACGGGCGCACCAGTTACTTGTTTCGTATCCGGGTCGTACCCCCCGACAGTTTTTCAGACCGTCACCACGATCTTGCCCTTCTGTTTAATACAAAGGATACAAAGGGGACGCAACCCTTTTCTAGCTCTCTATTCCGTCGTAACAGCGCCTTGTATGAACCTGGCCCGAATGCCTCGCACCTTCAACCAGAATCGCAGGTTATGGTTCGCCATGCCTCGAAAAGCCGACATTGGTGTGACAACCCTCGAGCGTTCGCTTGCCCTGAGTCTAGTCCTTGGCTATTGAGCCTCAGGAGAGGTTCACTGAGTTTACTGAGCGCTGAAGCCGCCGGGAAGTAAGTAATCCGTCGGGTTGATGCCGTACGCGCCGGCTGGAAGGACGCGCTTGATCGCTAGCGATGTTGGCGCCGTATCGTCAGATCCCCCACTGAGCTCCACGAACTTTGTGTTGCTTAAGTACGGCTTCTTTTCGCTGTTGAGGACGACGGCTACTTTCGGGCGCAGACGCTGGGCGCGGTCGCCCGTCAGTATGACGCCGACCTCTTGACTGCGGAACTCAACCACGCTCCCGATAGGATAGATTCCCATGCACTCGATAAATTTCTCCACCAGCGTAGGATGGAAAATCCGGTTGCGCTGCTCGTAAATCCTTGTGAGTGCCTGAGTTGGTGCGATGGCTCGGCGATGAGGCCGCTCGCTGGTCACAGCGTCATACCAGTCGACGATCCCACCCATTAGTCCGTATAGGCCGATGGCATCGCCTTTAAGGCCTTTCATATAGCCCGAACCGTTGTACCACTCATGGTGAAATTGGACGACTTCGATAGCCTCACCGGGAATTCCCTTCGTGCTTCTCACCGTGTCTACGCCATAGGGTACATGGCGCTTTACAATTTCGTACTCCTGCGCGGTCAGGCTCGCAGGTTTGTTCAATATTTCGCTGGGGATCTTCGCCATACCAATGTCACCCATGAATCCGCCGATCCCGATGATGTTCAATTGTTCTTCCTCGAATCCCAGATGACGACCAAACGCCAGCGCCAGAATGCTGACCCTGAGGCAGTGAAGGGCGCTATAGTTATCCTTATCCCTTAAATGTGTCCAGCACACGAGCGCGTCGGGGTTACGTAGTACGCTCTCTGTTAGACCCGTGACCACATCCTTGGCCCCGGACGCGTCCAGAGTCTTTCCCAAACGGGCATCCTCCATCATGGTGGAGACCATGTCTCTTGCTTTAAGGTCAATCTCCTGTGTTGTCTTGATCTCCTCTTCGAACGTCGTTTGGTCGTGATGCTGAACGAGGGGCGCGTTACCGAGAATCTGTAACCTGTGACTCCCCTGTTCCGCCACAACTCGTCCCATCCCTTCATTCGGGCTGCCGGTCGATGGGGAGGATTTGACGTCATCGCCAAGGACTACATCGATATAGACATACTTGCAATTGTGTTTAACCCACTCGATTTCGTCATAGGTCTGGATTTCGAAACGCTGAAACGGAAACGGCGTTTCGCGCCAAGGCCGATCCAGCTCGGCGAGGTACATTCCTGGGACTAAGTCGTGAACGTCGATTTTCTTTTGCATTGGCCCAAAGCCTCAGCGAGATAAACTATATAGATCAAGTTAGATCATGCCCTCAGAATCAGTATAGGTCAGCCGTCGCCAGACGGGATTCGCATGCTGCCAGCAGTATCCTGCAAACCTTCTTACAAGACTTGCTGAGTCATGCCCCGGGGCACCTGCGCGGCTATACTACAAACCCGAGTGGCGCCCCGGTAGGGTGTCAGTTAAGCCCGGAACGCTGGACGATACGAGCTGCTTGAAGCCGGACAGTCATATTTGGACCCGCAGCAAACAGTCCTGGGTCGCGATCCCCGAAGGTGTGGAGACGCACGAAACGCAACCTTCCTGACGACTTGAACGTCCGCTCCTGGCGTGTGCCGTGCAAAGGCGGCGCATTATTAGTGCGTATCGCCAAAGAGCGCATCGATCACTGGACACTCTGGTATTTCTCCACCTTCACACTGTGACGCCATGTCTTTCAAAACGCGTTCCATTTTTCTGAGATCGGTGATTTTCCGTTTTACCTCATCAGCATGCCTAAGGGTGAACGTTTTTACTTCCGCACACGTGTAGTCCCCGCCGTCCACCAAGCTAAGCAGCCCGCGGACTTCCTCCAGACTAAAGCCTAACTCCCGGCTGCGGCGTACAAAAAAAAGCCGCTTTAGATGGTCCTGCCCATAGAGTCGGTGCCCGCCCTCCGTGCGCGGCGGGGCGGGCAGGATACCGATGCGCTCGTAGTAGCGGATGGTCTCGATATGGCACCCGGTACGCTTCGAGACCGCACCGATCGTCAATGGCGATGTGACGGAAGCCGTGGTTCCACCCATTCAACAATATCGCTTGATTCTGTAGTTACTACAGATTGTATGGTACCACCAAGACAGACAGCAAAGAGAAGCAATATTGATGAACGCACAGCTGGAAAAGACACATACACCGGACACCGTGTCGGAGTTAGGGCAGGCCACCCCCGTTCCATCGGCGCGGTCAGGCCGCGCGGGCCTCATAGCCACCGGTGGTGTATTAGGGGCACTCACAGCGTCGGCCTGCTGCGTCGCACCCTTGGTCCTGTTCGGCCTCGGCGTGAGCGGGGCGTGGATCGGGAATCTTACGGCACTGGCTCCGTATCAGCCGATATTCGTGGTTGTCACCTTGGGGTTCTTGGTAACTGGATTCGTCATGGTGTACCGCACGCCAAAGGCCGCGTGCCCGGTTGATGCCACACACGCCCGCCCGATCTCAACCCGAACCACAAAGATTGCCCTGTGGAGCGCCACGATACTGATCGCAGCGGCAATTGCGTTTCCGTACGTGACGCCGTTGATCTTGGATATGTAACAGGAGAATTGTCATGAAGACGTTTCTGAAAACCGTCACGCTTGCCGGCGCACTCTTTACTGCCAGCAGTGTGTTCGCCGATGAGCAGACGGTGACCCTTGCGGTTAAGAATATGACGTGTGGGAGCTGTCCCTACATCGTCAAACAATCGCTCGCTGCCGTTCCGGGCGTCAGCGCTGTCACGGTCTCGTTCGAGAAGAGAATAGCGATTGTGACCTTTGAAGATTCCACAACGACAGTTGCTAAGCTTACTGCCGCTACGACCAACAGCGGCTTCCCGTCAGAGGTTTTAGAGTAACTACGTGTTGGTGCGACGAAACCACAATCGCGCAGAAGGAAAGTAAAGGTAAATACAATGACAGAAGTTCAAAAAGAATCCACGATCACCTGTCCCACCTGCGGGCATGAGAAGACTGAAACCATGCCGACCGATTCTTGCTTGTTCTATTACGAGTGTGAGGGGTGCAAGACGCTGTTACGACCAAAGGCAGGTGATTGCTGCGTCTTTTGTTCCTATGGCACCGTGCCGTGCCCACCGATACAGCTCGCACAGCAGTCCAGTAGCGAGCCGGGCGCTGGATGCTGCACAGAGTGACTTTCCTACCATGACACCAGTCACCATCATGCGCAGGATAGATTTCTATACGGTCGCCGGTCCCCTGGCATTCATTGTCGGCTTCGTCTGGGTGTACCTGGCCATGGTGTTTCTCAAGATTCCAGGATGGCCGGCCATGGTGGGGATGGCGGCCTATTACGCGGTCGGCGGTCTCGCTTGCCATGAACGGTGTGACAACGCCTCCAAATCCCTCAAAGGTCTGCTGTTGGGTGCCGTTGCCAGTTGGCTCGGGGTTTTTCTCTGGGCAACGTTTTACAAAGGCTCGCCGGTGGCGATGGGAGCGGTTATGGGTATCGTCGCCATGATTTTTGTCCTTATCACCAAGTGGCGCTTCTTCGGCGATTACCAATTCATTGCGATGCCCCAGGCATTCTTGGGGGCTACGATTTATTTTGGCTTGCTCAATACCTTCATGATCGCGAAAGGGGTCCCTGACGGTGTGCTTTTTGGGTGGGTGCAATCCCTGGTAGTGAAAGGCGGCGCCCAGCCCACTGTCGCCGGGGTACTTGCGGTGTTTTCAGTTGTTGCTGGCGTTCTCCTCGGGTTTATCCACCAACACGTATCCCTTTATATCGTTCGAGTCATCAAGCCCTCGAGCGGAACCCCAGATGATGCAAAGCTCGATGCAACGGTAAGTGGAAAAACCGAATCTCGATGAAATTGCGCAAGCACTGCGGGATGTTGGCGTCCCACCAAGCTTAAGCGCAGCGGAATCGCATCTGCTCGTTCAGATATGGCGGCTCCTAGCGGACGGTCGCCCGGTATCGCCGGCGCAAGTAAAACAGTTGGCCTCGAAGCTCGATCTTGCACCCGACGTTGCGGTTTCCACTGTAACGCAGATGAGTGAGCGCGACGATGAGGGCAACATAAGGGGATTCCTTGGTCTATCGCTCAATGACCATCTACACCGATTCCAAGTCAATGGCCGTACGTTATCGACTTGGTGTGCCTGGGATTCGCTATTCCTTCCGCCCGCGATCAAGCGAATGGCACACGTGGAGTCGCCGTGCCCGGCGACTGGAAAGCTAATCCGGGTAAGAATAACGCCTGACAAAGTCGAGCACTACGATCCGGAGACGGCGGTGCTGTCCATGGTCAAACCCAAAACGACTGAGAAGAGGCTGCAATCCGCCGAGCAAACGTGGATGACTTTTTGTCACTTTGTGCATTACTTCAGTTCTCCTGAAGTCGTCTCTGCGTGGTTCTCGGGAAAAGATGTCGACTTTACCATCCTCTCGATCGAGGAAGGCTACCGGCTCGGGCGCTTGGCGTTTAAGGAGATTATCAACGGAAATGAATAGGGAGTGCTATCGTCCAAAAAGATGTGAAACAGCTTTCCTGTTGCGCGGGGTGAATCTCAAATGTTGAAACAAATCTCAGGACCCATCGGTTCTGTCGTTAGCGGCGCTTGTTGCCTTGGTTTTGCGCCATTTCTCGCCGGGCTTTCGGCCATCGGCGCCGGTTTTCTCATCAATGACTTGGTACTGATACCCCTGTTTGTGGCGTTTCTCGGCATCACGCTATGGGGGCTATGGACATCGCGCAAGCGACACAACCACCCTGGCCCGTTCTTTCTCGGCACCGCGGCGGCGATTGTCGCCTTTGCCGCGCTTTGGTTCTTCGCACCGCTCGCCTATCTTGGGCTTGCGACACTGGTCGCGGCATCCGTATGGGATATCGTGCTGTTGCGTCAACGTCCGCAGGCGTCTGCAACTTGAAGTGACGGTCGAACTGCCGGCGATGCGATGACAACTCCTAGAAGGGAATCGAGTCGCCATCGCCGTGGCTATGTGTATGTGCTGCTCGCGGTGGTCACATGCCCGTGCCACTTGCCCATCTTCGCGGTATTGCTCTCCGGCAGTGCCGTGGGCGCTTTTTTGAGTGATCACTTCGGAACGGCACTGACAATATTTTCCGTGCTCTTCATTTTCTCGCTCGCAGCCGCGCTGCGTGTTCTGCGTGATAAGCAAGCGCACGACAATTGAGCTTCCAGGCGGCCGCTTTCACAAAGAAAACGAGCTGTTGGCGAGACACACGACACAGGACGCAACGGGCGATGGTGCCCTCGCAAGGGTTAGAGCTTCGATGAATTCAGTGAAGAGGAATTTCCCCGAACATCGATAATTAGGAGATCAATAATGAAAACCCTTATTTGCCCTAGATGTGGCTGTTCGCTGGTAAGGTTAGGCGTCAGCAAAGAGGAGTCGGCGGCTTACACCTATAACGGTGAAGAATACCGTTTCTGTTGCCAGGGGTGCGCTGACCTGTTTGTCACTGACCCCGAGACACACCTCCAACGAACGAAGGATATGGTTGTATGCCCGACCTGCTTAGCGGAAAAACTACCGCAATCGACCTTTGCGTTCGAGCATGCCGGGCAGGAGATCCCCTATTGCGGTTGCCCGCTGTGCCAAGAAGGGTTTGAAAAGGATCCTGATTATTACATCAAACGTCTAGAAGGCACGATACCGAGTGAAGGGGTGGTCGGGCATGATGGAGGTTCTGTTAGGCCACAGTAAAACCTTGGCGGGACTGAAGTAGCAGTTATGTGGACACACCGCCACTACATTTAGGCCATGATCCAGCGACGGTCTAGCGGCGCTGGTGAGAGCATCTATCTTCTGCCACAACGGAGGCGACCATGAAGAAGACCTTTGACCTCATTGTGATCGGAACCGGAGCGGCCGCTGCTGGCGTAGCCAGTCGGTGCCGTCGTGCCGGGTGGACTGTAGCGATTATCGATTCGCTTCCGTATGGCGGCACCTGCCAGCTGCGTGGCTGTGACCCAAAGAAAGTGCTTGTCGGTGCCACCGAGGCGCTCGATTGGGTGCGCCGTATGGAGGGCAGGGGCATCCTGGCCAGCGGCGCTAAGATCGATTGGGCAGCGCTAATGCGGTTCAAGCACACAATCATCGCGCCGCTTCCTGAGAGTAATGAGAAATGGTTCGCCCAAGCCGGCATCGAGATGTACCACGACCACACCCACTTCATAGGTCCGACGACGCTCCAGGTTGGAGACAATGTCTTGGCGGGCAAGTACGTGCACATTGCCACGGGGGCCAAGCCAGTGGATCTCAACATTCCGGGCCAGGGGCACGTCATCACCAGCACCGAGTTCCTCGAGCTCGAAGAACTGCCATCCAGGGTAGTCTTTATAGGAGGGGGATTCATCTCCTTCGAGTTCGCGCACATTTCCGCGCGCGCTGGGGCGCAGGTCATGTTACTTCACCGTAGCGCTCAACCGCTTAAGGGCTTCGATCCCGACCTGGTCGCCATGCTGGTTGAACAGACACGAAAGCTTGGCGTCGATGTGCAGCTCGAGGCCCAGGTGTGTGGCGTTGAGCGGGTAGATAACGGTTTTACGGTGCAGGCCTCCACACCGGGTGGGAAGCGTTCGTTTGAGGCTGATTTGGTGGTGCATGGCGCCGGTCGCGTTCCGGATCTCGACAATCTCAGACTAGAGGAAGCCAATGTCGAATACGACCGACGCGGGGTGAAGGTAAACGAATTCTTGCAGAGTATCTCCAACTCTGCGATCTACGCGGCGGGAGATTGCGCCGCAACTGAGGGCCCTCCGTTGACACCGGTCGGTGCCTACGAGGGTGGGATCGTGGCCGCGAACCTGCTCGAAGGCAACCATAGTAAGGTGGTTTACCCATCGATTCCCACGATTCCCAGTGCCGTCTTTACGGTCCCGCCGCTTGCGACCGTGGGTCTTCAGGAAGCGAAGGCGCGGGAGCAAGGGCTAAGGTTTGAAACCCATTACGAGACGACGAGCGCTTGGTACTCCTCCAAGCGAATCGGTGAGGAGTATTCGGCCTACAAGGTACTGGTAGAGGAAGGAAGCGGGCGCATACTGGGGGCTCACCTACTGGGATCACGCGCCGAAGAATTGATCAACCTTTTTACTATGGCTATGAAGGGATCGATGAGCGCCAAGGACATTAAAGAGATAATCTTTGCGTATCCGACCTATGCTTCTGATATGGGTTACATGATTTAAAGGTCGCTTATTCGCAACCCGTAAGGACCACGATCTTACCGCCGGCTGCGTTGTCTTCCATGCAGCGGTGGGCCTCGACGATGTCGTCAAGTTGAAACACTCGCCCAATCCTGGGTTTAATGCGGCCCGCTTCCACTTCCTGAACAACTGACTGAAGGGGTGTGTTGACAAAGTCATCGGATCCACCCGCGTATGTCGTTAGACTCACAGCCGTAGGGATGGCCCCCATGGGGCTGAAGTTCTGCAATTCCCACTCATCGCCGACCATGCCGGTCATACAAACCACGCCGTGCGGCGCCGCAGTTTGCAGCGAGTCCAATAAAGTTGTTGCGCCGATCAACTCTAGAACACGATCCACACCATTGGGAAATACTCGACGGACATCTGCCGCAATTTTTCCGCTGTCAATGAAGACATGGTCAGCGCCATTGTCTTTTAGCATCTGCTCACGGTCCGCTCGGCGAGAAGTTGCTGCGACAATTGCACCGTGGTTTTTCGCAAAGACGGCGGCCGCCAAGCCAACTGAGGTCGTGCCGCCACGAATGAGAAGCGACTGACCCGCTTTTAGTTGGAGCGCGGTATGCAGAGAACCCCACGCGGTTTGGGTCATCTCGGGCAACGCGCCGAGTGTTTGCCAATCGAGCGTTGTGTCGATGCGCTGTACCTGGGTGGCAGGTACGCAGGTGTATTCCGCGTAGCCGCCGTCAAATGCACGCCCCATACCGCCCATCGCTGTGGCAACGATCTGGCCGGGTTCAAACTCACCGCCGGGAACTGCTTCTACGAGTCCGACGGCTTCGATACCCAGCACACGCGGAAATTTCACGTTGGGCGAATGGCCTTGCCGAGTGAATAGCTCCGAACGATTGAGTCCAAACGATTTAACTCGAATTAAGACCCAACCCGAGGTCGGCGTGGGTATCGGGACCTCCTCGATCGTCAGCACCTCAGGAGGTCCCGGTCTGCGGATTACGGCTGCCTTCATCGTGTTCGTCTTAGATGCCATGTGGAAAGACCATGTACTATTTTGCCAACGCTAGCAACTCATCATCACCAAGATCGGGCCGTCGTTTGTGGGCCTCTTGTATGCCGATCTCTAACTATCCGTCATGGCACAGACCTGAAATGGCGGCGTGTTCCATACTGTTCGAATGCTGTATCAGAACACATGGGATCGGTTTTTACCCGCTGCGCCCTTCGAGACCCAGACGGATAAATTGTCAAGCTCAGTTATGGTCAGACTTGCGCGGAAGTAACGTTGTCGATCTTTGGTACAATAAGGCGGCATCAGAGACGATGAGACAGTCACAGCTACAAGCAGAACCTTTTGGATCCTGGAATACAACGGGGTCGATCCGATTGGACGGAGGAGTTTGAGTTTTATGCGTCGTCACGCACAGGACTTAACTGAACCTTCGACGGGGGGGTGTCGATGACAAAGGCTGTTGATATTCAAGCAGAGCTTGCAACGCGACCGTTCCTGCATGACCGTCGCAAGGATACGGACGCCGATGCAGCCTTTGCCGAATTAGCAAAATTCCGCGAGGGCGCGGTCTTTGCCGGCAGTTTTTCAGGTGAGAGCCCGTGGGAACGCCACAGCAACGGAGACGAGCTCGTGCATGTCCTTTCGGGTGCGACGACGCTGACCCTCATGACGGACGACGGTCCGGAAACTCTTGAGATGACCGCAGGTATGATTGCCGTCGTGCCGCAGGGATCATGGCACCGGTTCCATTCTCCAGACGGTGTCACTGTGCTGACGGCGACTCCGCAACCGACTGACCACTCCCTAGCCGAGGACCCAAGAGAGGCTGAGTAACGGCTGTCTCAACCATCAGGTTATCGTACTCCCATGCTGACACCGCTGCCCGAACGAATCGTGTGCCTCACGGAGGAAACTACTGAAACGCTCTATCTGCTGGGTGAACAGCACCGCATCGTAGGCATTTCGGGCTTCACTGTGCGCCCGCCGCAGGCGCGTAAAGAGAAACCGAAAGTGAGCGCGTTCACCAGCGCCAAGATCGACAAGATCCTCGTGCTTGAACCGGATCTGGTATTGGGTTTTTCCGACCTGCAAGCGGATATCGCAGCGACACTGATTCGCCACGGCCTACCCGTGCACGTTTTTAACCAGCGCTCCGTCGCGCAGATCTTCGAGATGATCGCCATGCTCGGCGCCATGGTAGGAGCGTCCGAGCGCGCTCGGGAGCTCATCGCCCACTTAAAGGCGCATATGGATGCGGTTAAGCAAAGCGCCGCTGTCCTAAGTCGCCGTCCGCGAATCTATTTCGAGGAGTGGGACGATCCACTGATCTCTGGCATCCGCTGGGTATCGGAACTCATCGAGATTGCGGGCGGCACCGATTGCTTCGCCGAGCAAGCAGTAGCGCCTGGTGCCAAGGACCGCATCATCGGTGACCCGATGGATGTGGTCCGCCGCCAGCCCGACATCATCATTGGGTCCTGGTGCGGAAAGAAATTTCGGCCTGATCGAGTAAGACAACGGCAAGGATGGACAAAGATTCCTGCCGTGCGTCACGGGCACGTCTACGAGATCAAGTCGGCGGACATCCTGCAACCGGGACCAGCTGCGCTCGGTGACGGACTCGATCGACTAGTTGAGATTGTCCAAGGTTGGGCACAGGACCACAGGTTACTCGAAGAGACGGGCGACACCGAGGGAATAAGGAAAAGCGGGACAGTGGTATCGTGAGTCAGCATCGAAGAAATCGGGTCTCACATTCCAACATTTACTCATCGCAGTGGACTGCTCGCGCGATGTGCATGCGCCCTTGTCCAGCATCAGCACATTGAATTAAAGGATAAAATATAGAGGTGCCGCAAACCTCAGGCCTCGAAAGCATCCATGAAGGGACTGATCACGCTCTGAACAATAGCGGCTCGCAAAATTGTCTTTGTAAATGCTTGTTTTCGAGATTAGGGCACATTAAACACCTTCGATAATCGGCGGCGGATCGAACGCAGTCACTTCCGGCAACTCACCCTCGTAGCGCTCCACTTCCACCAAACAGGAGAGTGCGATGGGACCTTGCCCCAGTCGCGATGTCCCCTTGTCCAGCGTACTTGGTCCAGTGTGTGGATCGCATTCCCAAAAACCAACTGAATATAAAAGATGATGATTAATCAAGCCTAATTTGTTGGCATTACTCGCCACACTCCGGAGGAAGAAACCTTTGAGGAGCAGGCCGAAACCATCGGCTTTAAAAAGACCATCAAAATGCGAGATAGTGGCGACTCGCTTGGATGTCGATCAAGTCGCGGCATATCCGCCATCGATCATATATACACCGCCCGTGCAATAGGCCGCAGCGTCCGATGCCAAATAAACGGCCAGTCCAGCGATATCGTCAGCGGTGCCGGCACGCTTGAGAGGAATGTGTTGTAGAAACCGTTTCAAAATGGCCTCATTGTTCCACAGGGCTTCACTAAATTTGGTTCTAATTAAACCGGGGCAAATAGCATTCACCCGAATATTATCTGCCCCCCAATCTTGGGCCATCGCCATGGTTAGATTATTAATCCCAGCCTTGCTGACACTGTAAATGCCAATGCCTGATTCGGGAGTGAGGCCACCAATCGAGCTAATGTTGATGATCGACCCCCCGCCTCGTTCTTTGAGGATGGGGTAGGCTTTTTTGCATAATTCAAACGGGCCTTTGAGATTGACATCAATGATCTTGTCGAAGGCGCGTTCTTCGGTTTGTTGAATCGGGCCAAAGACCGGGTTGGCGGCGGCGTTGTTGATAATAATGTCTAATCCGCCATACGCTGCGACCGTTTTATCGACCAGGGCGTGGGCTTGTTCAATGTTTCCCATGTTCGCAGCAATTCCGATAGCCTCTAGTCCATCGGCTCGAAACGCCTCGGCCACGGCGTCAACCGCTTCCTGTTTGCGACTACTAACCACTACCTTGGCGCCAAATTCAGCCAGGCCCCGGGCCATCGCCTCACCAATTCCCTTACTGGCGCCGGTGATCAAGGCAACTTTACCGTCCAATTGAAATAAGGGCTGGATACGTTTTTGCGTTGACATTGAGATGCCTCTCTAAACGAGTATTAGATTAAGTTTTGTTGAAGTCACCGTGTCGACCGCATCCATCCTTGAACTGTCCGGCACCAGCAATCCCGTCTTCGATCAGCGCCTTACGCCCGTTATACCACTCCTGAACCATCGCATCGCGAACTGACAATCCGATTTAATCTTTGATTAGTTCGATTATGATAGGCGTTTGATTTCCAGCTGAAAAAGACGATTTAACGGCTTCACGAAAAGTAGCCACTTCGATCCCGAGGAAAGTGCCGTTGTTGTGCCCCATCTTTTCGAGCCCCGCCGCGGCCATGCGCATTGCAACATCGTTAAATCCCTGAAATCGTTTCAGGTGGGCGACGGCGATTTGGATCAGGCCCTGTATGAACAGCCCCGTCTGTGTGCGCCTGCCTGCTGCCGCCCAGACTGCTTCGAGCGCCTCATGGGATTCCCACCAGTAGCCGTGATTGAACAAGTCGATACCATATAAGTACTCTTCGCAGGCAGACCAATCTTCTGGATCGAATGATGCAAGTTGTACCGGTGGCTGGTTGTACGAATGGCCATCCAGATCACGGGTTGGGTGCGGTTTTTTGCCGGGGACAAAACGGTACGACGGAAACGGCCGGTCCGTATAACGATGCGGCGCTTTCTCTGCAGGTGGATTCACTATCACT
>CAXMNC010000147.1:0-4327 GCA_964194625.1 Acidiferrobacterales bacterium | reverse complement strand
AGTGTGATGGAGTTGGCGTAGATGACCTTACCCAGCTCGCTTTTCTGGCTGGCTTTAAGGCGAATCACGGTGGGGCTGATGGGCAGCGTAGGACTCAAGATACGGCGCGCCACATCCACGTTCGACTTGACGATTTCCCATGCGAGCCACGGCCAATACAGCAACGCCTTGGGGCTGAGGTGAATCGGGTGACCTTCGCGGTCTACCACGTCCATCCGCAGTGCGATGGTGACCACCAGCAACACCGAGAGCGCGCCGAGACCGATAAGCAAAGGGACATAGTGGCCCGAAAGCAGCAGCCATAGGGCGAATAATACCAATGCGAGACTGATCGCATGGACCACGACCGCCTCCTCCCTCCAAGTCAGCGTTCAGACAGATTTCGGATTATTCGATGATACCGGGGGCGTCCCGCAGATGCTAGGCAGCACACAAGTCCACGCACCCACTTATAGGCTGCGCTGCCCGCACGCTCGCGTGCGAGCTCGTGCACACGCGACTCAGCTCGAGGTCTGCTCCGCCGCGCCGGTGATAGGGCGCGGGCGGATACGAGCTACCTCCACCGCGGTGCCGCGTGTGCGCATGATATCGACCTGATAGCCGTCTAGCATAAGGCTGGTGCCGGGCTCGGGGATGTCCTCGAGGTAATCGGTGATAAGGCCGTTCAAGGTGCGCGAGCCTTCGGTAGGCAGCTGCCAGCCGAGCTTGCGGTTCAGATCGCGAATACTGGCGCCGCCCTTCACGAGATAGCTCCCGTCGGGCTGTGGATGTACATCCTCGCGCTTACCGATTGCCTCTGTTGTGAAATCGCCAACGATCTCCTCGAGAATCTCGTCGAGCGTGACCAGACCCAGTATGTCGCCGTACTCGTCCACCACCAGCCCGATCCGACGTTTGACGTCCTTGAAGTTAAGCAGCTGGGTATTCAAGGGTGTGCCTTGCGGGATGAAGTAGGGCTCGATGATCACCTCCGTTAGCGACTCGCGTGTCAGCTTGCCTTCACGAATTTGATTCAGTACCTTGCGCACGTGAATCATGCCAACGATGTTCTCCAAAGTGCCGCGGTAAACGGGCAGGCGATTAAAGCGGCTGCGGGCGACCTGGGCCAGAATGTCATCCCAATCGGCGTCCAGGTCGATACCCTGGATATCGCCGCGAGGCACCATAACATCCTCCACCGTGATCTTTTCAAGATCCAGTATGCCTAGCAACATCGCCTGGTGAGACTTGGGGATCAAGGTCCCGGCTTCCATCACGGCGAACCTCAGTTCCTCGCTACTAATCTGATCGCGCTTCTTATCCAGCGGCACGCCCAGCGCTCGCAGCATGGCGTTTGCAATCACGTTGACGATCCATATGATCGGATAACAGACTTTTAGTAACGGCCGCAGGATATATGCCGCTGGAAAGGCGACGCGCTCCGGCTGCAAGGCCGCGACAGTCTTTGGCCCTACTTCAGCGAATATGAGGATGACTAGCGTCAGCAGCCCGGTGGTCACCGCGAGTGCCGCCTCGCCGAACAGCTTCAAGGCCAGTATGGTCGCGACAGCGGAGGCTGCCAGATTGGCGAAGTTGTTGCCCAGTAAAATGACGCCGAGCAGGCGGTCCGGGCGCTGCAAGAGCTTTTGCACGATGCGGGCCGCACGATGACCGGTCTGCGCAAGGTGCTGCAAGCGATAGCGATTCAGCGCCATCATCCCGATTTCACTGGCCGAGAAGAAGGCAGACAGGAGAATGAGAAAGACAAGCGCCAGGGCGAGCGCGCCTATCGAAACGTCATCCAAACAGGGGTTGCCTCAGGCTCATCAGGATACCATTGACTTTAGCACATCGGAAAGCGCAACGGCCAATGGGACACCGCCCAGGAGTATGCATTATCCATACCGGTTCCGCCCGGCGTTTCGGTGACATGCAGCGCAAGCTCTTATTTTGCGTAAAAAATCGTGAGCATCGGCACCATGACAAGCAGGAACAATATGGTCATGATGCTACCTGCGCGCAGAAAGTCGATATTACGGTAGCCCCCCGGGCCCATAATCAGGGCGTTCACCTGGTGCGTCGGCAGCAGGAACGAGTTGGATGCTGCAATACCGACCGCCAACGCGAAGATGCGCGGGTCCGCTCCTGCACCCATCGCAATCTCGATGGCCAACGGCACCAGCAGCACCGTCGCACCGACGTTGGTCATCACCAGGGTGAAGGCGGTCGTCAGCAAGCCAACCACGGCCAGTAGCACCCAGCTCGGTACATCGCCCAGCGCCGCCAGCACGTTGTGGGCCAACCATGCCGCGGTGTTGGAGTTTTCCACAGCGATCCCCAGTGGAATCAGGCTACCGAGCAGAAACACGGTTCTCCAGTCGACCGAGCGGTAGGCCTCATCGATTCGCAAGACACCGGTCAGAATCATGCCAATGGCGCCGGTCATGAAGCAGACCGCCAGACGCAAATCGGTAAACAGCACGAGGCTGATGGCGATAACGAAAAACAGCAAAGCAAGCTTGATCTTCTCCGGCCGCATGCCGAGATCCTGGCGCGGGTAATCGCTGACGACGATAAAATCCGGATCGGAATCTAGCAGCGACAGGTCTTGCCAGCTGCTGTGAATGAGCAACGCGTCGCCCGCGTTAAACGGGATGTCGGACAGCTTTTCCGTGATCGTTTTCCCGCCCCGATGGATGGCGAGGATGGTCGCCTTATATCGTTGGCGGAACCGAATCTCGCGCATGGGTTTGCCCACAAGCGAGGAGCGCGGTGCAATGATGATCTCGGACACGCCCGAGTGGGCGCGCGAGAGTGTATCGGCGAGCACACCCATGCTTGCCCGTTCCTCGAGCCTGAAATTGCGTATGAACGCATGCACGTCTGTCTCGTTCCCGAGCAAGCCCACGACATCACCGGCCTGGAACACGGTTTCGCGCGTCGGCGCCAGGCGTATATCACCAGCCCGCTGCAGCGCCACCGCGCTGATCTTGTAGTTCGACTGCGCGCGCAGATACTCGATGTTGCTGCCAATGAGACTGCTACTGGCGGGCACGATGACCTGAAACACATCGCCTTGCAAATTGTAGAGCTTGGCCAGATACGACATGGTGTCGGTTGTTTCGGGCTCGTCCGCTTTTGTCTTCGGCAGCACGAGCCTGCCGAGCACAACGAAATAAATAATGCCGGTTGCTATAAGGACCAGACCGATGGGAGTCACATCGAACAGGCGGAACAGGTCAATCTTATCGACACCCGCCGGTAGGCTCGCATTGGATGTCTCCACCAGATCGTTCAGCAGGATTAACGGACTCGAACCGACCAGCGTAACCGTGCCACCGAGAATGGCACAATAGCCCATGGGCATGAGCAATCGCGATAGCGGAATCTGAGTGCGTGTGGAAATTCGTTTGACTGCGGGCAAGAACAAGGCGGCAGCTCCGATGTTTTGCATGAAGCTGGATATGACCCCGATCGTGCCCGAGATGATGGCGATCAAACGTGTTTCGGTGTTACCGGCAAACCTGATGATAGGTCGCGCAATCTGGTTCATCACGCCCGTCTTATCAAGACCCGCCCCGATAATCATTACAGCGATTATCGAGATGACGGCATTGCTGGAAAATCCACTGAAGACCTCGTTGGGCTCAACGACCTCGAATCCGACAACACCGCTTAGACCCAGCAGAACCATAACGGTAATGGCCGTGACGTCCACACGCACGAGTTCTGATACGAAAAGGAATATGGTGAGCGCGAGTATGCCGAGTACCCACATGATGTCGGGAGTGAGCGTAACGGCTTCGGTCATATTGGTTTGCGTGTAGCTTTCGAGTTTGTTGTTTCAGGTTGCCGACGGGAATTATAAGGCGATTCGCTGGCGGATATCAGACGTGATCTCGGTATCATCATGCCTTGGCCGCTAGCGCCCCAAAATAATTTCCAGGACGAACTTAGTTCCCAGGTAACCAAGCACCAGCAAAGTGAAGCCGCCTAGGGTCCAGCGCACCGCCGGGCGGCCACGCCAGCCGAAGCGCCAGCGTCCGAGCAGCAGAATTCCGAACACGAACCAGGCAAAGACCGACAGCACCACGTGATGAGTGAGACGCAGCGGTTGACCGAATATCTGCTCGGAGAAGAAAGCACCACTGATAACCGTCAGAGTCAGCAACCCGAACCCTACGCCGATGAGCTGGAACATGAGATTCTCCATCGTTTGCAGCGGGGGCAGGGCGCGAATAAATCCCCCCGGATGCTTGTGGCGCAGCTGGCGTTCTTGCGCTAGCAGCAACAGGCTCTGTACCGCCGCGAGGCTCAACAGACCATAAGCGAGCATAGAAATAATGAT
>CAXMNC010000146.1:0-3609 GCA_964194625.1 Acidiferrobacterales bacterium | reverse complement strand
CGAGGACGCTCGCCATGAGCAATTACGCGAACCTGCAGGTACGTCTGGATAATCGCGAGGTCATCCTGCTCGATGGCGCCATAGGCACTCAGCTTCAGACTATGGGAGTACCCATGAGCAACCGGGCCTGGGCGGGCATTGGACTCAAGGATTATCCGTTTACGGTTCGGCGCATGCACGAAAACTACATAAAGGCTGGGGTCGACGTGATCACCGTGAACACCTACCCCTCGGCGCGGCACAACCTGGAACCGCTGGGCCTGGCGGACATGACCGTCGAGCTCAACTTGCGTGCCGTAATGTTGGCCGAGGACGCACGAGACCATGCCGCCAGGGAGCGGCCAATCTACATCGCGGGGGCGGTGTCGAACTATGGCTTGCTAACGGGCAGCGAGCCGGGCTGGCGGGACCATCCGTACTTCCAAGGCAGGAGTGAACTCTCCGAGCATCAGGCGCAGGCCAATCTTAGGGAGCAGGCGGAGATCCTCGCCGAGGCCGGCGTGGACTTCCTGCTCGCGGAAGCGACGGGCAGCAACCTTCAGCGTAAGTGGGTCATCGAGGCCTGTCTCGCCACCGGTCTTCCGGTGTGGACGGGCTTCAAGGTCCGTCTCGACGAGGGCGACTCCACCGCACGCGTCGGTTACCGATCCGATCTCGCGCTCGCGGACGGCTTCGATGAGATTGCCTCACTCGGGGGAACCGTGGTGACGATATTTCACTCCTCGGTTGCATCCACCGACGCGGCGCTCGCCGTCGCGAAGGAGAGATGGTCAGGTCCGGTGGGTATCTATCCAGAGGCGGAACGCCGCGACTACGTCGACACGTATCGCGATCGCACTGTGCCAGCGCGGCTCACGCCCGAGGAGTTTCTCGCCAAAGCCGAAGCGTGGGTGGCGCAAGGCGTACAAATCGTAGGCGGCTGCTGCGGCGTTGAGCTCGAGTACATTGAACCATTGCGTGAATCCTTACCGACCCACGTTCCCGACGGCACCTAGGTATAAGCGCACCTCGTAAGCAGACATTCGCCTCCTAGGCTTGAATGACAAGAACGGGTCGGTTTTTGTCGTTCCGCGCGGCCTTACGGCAGCGCGCCGTGATGCTGCGGTGCATGAGGCAGGAAACGGCCATCTCCAGTCATTCCCCCATTGCCGGCGAACGGCTGCTTAATTGCTAAAAGCGGTCATCCAGAGGCCAATTGGCGATTGGCAAGCACCGACGCATTGCCGCCGGTCACGACTCGGGCAATTTCGTCCGTTGTTGCCCTCGTTCACCACGGTATTCGGCTCTGGGCCATCGACACTGTTCGATTTCTGAGAGATAGTTGGCTGAGAACGAAAAGGCGAAAGGGATAGGACGTTGGAGAAGGTTGGCATAACCATCATCGTGCCTCTCTTCGCCATCATGGTTGCGGGCTATCTGGCCGGTCGCTACAAAGTGTTGCCTGATGGCAGCAGCGCAGTTCTCAGCCGCTTCGTCTTTGTCGTATCTTTGCCAGCGCTGATCTTCGTCTCGCTTTCGCGAATCCCGGTTGAAGACTTTTTCAATTGGCCGTATCTGGGCGCGCTTGGCGGCGGCATGCTGGTGATGTTCTGCATTGGCTTGCTCGTGGCACGCCTCGCATTTCCGGACACTCTTACCGCGAACGGCCTGCACGGCCTGACCGCCATGTTCTCCAGTACCGCCTATATCGGTTTGCCCCTTCTCCTTACTGTGTTTGGCGACGCAGCCATGGTCCCGGGAGTCATCGGTGCGGTGATCACGGGTGCGGTGTTTGCACCGATTGCGATTGTTCTGGCAGAGATTGACAGGGGCGGAGCAGGGAAAAGGGATTTCTGGACGCCCCTGGTCGCGGCATTCACGAGGCCGCCGATTCTGGCCACGGCTGCCGGGCTCTTGGTGTCTGCTACCGGCACGGTTGTGCCGGTACCGGTAGCCGGGTTCTGCGAACTACTGGGTGGGGCCTTTGTTCCGTGCGCGCTGTTTGCTGCCGGCCTCTTCATAGCCGGGTGCTCTGTGCGGGGGGCGACGGTGGAAATCGGATGGCTGGTGTTCGCCAAGCTGTTCGTCCATCCTCTGATCACTTGGTGGCTGGCTTACCACGTATTTTCGCTAGAGGGGATTCTGCCCGCGATCGCAGTGATTCAGGCCGCGCTGCCAAGTGGCGTACCGGTCTTCGTGCTGGCACAGCAATACAAGACTTTCGTGACCCGGTCCAGTGCGACAATCGCTTGGTCGACCGCTCTTTCAGTATTAACCTTGTCGGTACTGCTCGTCCTTCTCGAGAGCTGATCTCAGTTGAGTCCTGCTGCTTGATTCCACGCTGGAACGGCGCGCGGTCGCGTATCGTAAATAGGAAACGCGCGCTTCTAGATCATTCGCCCGCCAAGGCTAATTGGCGCTTAAACGCGTGTCTGATCCCGACGGCTTTGGGGCATCTACCGCCAGTGGGAGATGCAGCGGCGCCAGCCTCTTCAGCTCGTACCCCAACCCGAGACCGGCCACGCCGAGTGCCCGTTCATGGCCGATTGGCCGATAGTACCCGTCAGATGGCTGGAACTGAATGACCGCATCTGCTGGCATAGGAGACATTCGCCTCTTAGGGTCCAACGGCTAAACCGGGTCGCTTGTGGTCGTTGGTGGCATTGTCAAAATGCCACAGCCTCGGCGGCCAAATTGCCTATTTTGCGCCCACTGCTGACCCCAGGCAGTTCTCGACTGGCTAGATCACCGCAAATAAGCCGTTTCCAGCACGTGACTTGTCAAACTGCCGAAATCTTGCCGGGTAAACACCAAGCAATCCTTGACCAACCCTCAGGCAACCGCCGACCGAATCCCAGGCAACCACTGACCAACCCGTAAACAACCATACGCAACCATTAGATTATCGTTGATCTGGTTATGGTTCGGCTGAGAAAGCCAGGCGGCACTCTAGGTAGGTGCCGAAACCCTTGATTCCGCTCCGGGTTACCCCGAGTTCGAACCCTTCAATCGTTACCGTCACTGAGCGCTGCGTGCGAGTCCACAGGATAGATGTCGGTATGCACAAGAAGGTCTGCCGTCGAGCTAACGACCTTCAGTTTACCTGCTTGCAGGTAGGCTCCGGGCAACCTACCAAGCAAGGGTTTCGCAAGATCTTTGCAAGGTTCGAGCAAGGAATTAGCAAGGTCTACGCAAGGTAGATTTTCCAGTTTCGCCGGTCATGTCGATGGCGGTCGTTGATGGGAATTCTCTTGAAAGTCGCACAAGAGGACTTGAAGAGAATCATAAGACCGCAACAACATATTTCAACAAGATCACAACAGATTTGAAGACGCTCAAGGGCGGGCCCGACGATTTCTCGTTGCCAATACATTGGGTATTGACGCCCGCGCGGTCTCGGCCAATACTGAGGTTGTAGGTCGGAGGCGCGTTCCATTGGTGACTACGCGTCTCGGCCTCGCTGTCCAACTATCGACGCCTGTCGATAGTCGAGCCGTAGTTCATACTGGAGAAAACGAACTCGGCGAGGGCAGCACAACAGTTATTCGTACAGTTTTCTGTACGGATAGGTTGTGCGCTTCTCGCGGGTTTATTTTTCTCTTCCCTCCCGAAGCGCGCTTGAACAATCGT
>CAXMNC010000145.1:0-1900 GCA_964194625.1 Acidiferrobacterales bacterium | reverse complement strand
CGGCGGATCTGCTCCAGCACCCGTTGCCGACTGAGTCGCCGAAGCTTTTCCACGCTCTGGCCGTCCATGCCCGCCAGGGTACGGCTAACAGTGGCCACATCCGGCAAGCGATTAAGCCCCAGCACACGGCACACCATCCCCCTGTGTCAGGATAGTTGTCGCCTCTAATTTTCATTAAATGAACGTTAGAGGACAGAGCAGTGAGAGAGAAAGCCAAGTATACGGAAGGGTTTCGGGAACAGGCATTGGAGAAAGTTTATAGTCGAGGTAACCGTAGTGTAAAAGCGGTGGCCGAAGAAATGAACGTTAACCGATGGACCTTGAAGAACTGGATGAAGACACACAAAGAGGTATTGTTATCGAAACAGGGGGCGACTACGAAGCGTCCCAAAGATTGGAGTCTGTCCGAACGTCTTCAGATGTTATTGGACAGTCACGGGATGGGCGAGGAGTCGCTGAATGCTTTTTGTCGTGAGCGAGGGATTTTTCGTCATCATCTTCAGCAATGGCGAGAAGCATTTGAAACTGGTGCGACACTGGGGTTACAGGCTAATCGTTCGGAGTTGCGAGAATTGAAAGAGGCCAACCGGGGTCTACACAGTGAATTGAATCGCAAGGAGAAGGCGCTGGCGGAGGCAGCGGCATTGTTGATGCTTCAAAAAAAGTACCAGGCGTTGTGGGAGGAAAAGGACGGATGATTTCGCTGCCACAGCGCCGCCAAATTGTGCAATGGGTTGACGAGGCGAGCGTGGCCGGTGCCCGTCGCCACCAGGCCTGCGCGCTGCTGGGGATCACGGCGCGTGCCTTACAGCGTTGGCGTCAAACCGGTGAGTTGGAGAACGATGGTCGGACAGAACGCGCGTATGAGTCCCAGAACAAGCTCAGTGATGCTGAACGTGAACAGATATTAGCCGTGGCCAACTCGGCGGAGTTCGCCCATTTACCGCCGAGCCAGATGGTGCCTATTTTGGCCGAGCGGGGTGAATATATTGCCTCGGAGTCTACATTCTATCGGGTGCTGCGCGATGCCAGGCAACTGAAGCACCGTCAGGCCAGCCGGCCCACGACGGTGCCCCACAAACCCGCAGCGCTGCAGGCGACGGCGCCGAATCAGCTGTACAGCTGGGACATCACCTATCTGCCGAGCGTGGTCAGGGGCATGTTCTTTTATCTGTATCTGTTCATGGACCTCTACAGCCGCAAGATCGTGGGCTGGCAGGTGTATGCACAAGAAAGCAGCGAGTGGGCGGCGGAGATTCTTCGCGATATCACCCTGCGTGAGGGTATTGCTCCCGATCAGGTGACGTTGCACTCGGATAACGGCGGCCCGATGAAAGGTGCGACCATGCTGGCGACCCTGCAGGCGCTGGGCATCATACCTTCATTCTCTCGTCCTGCAGTCAGTAACGACAATCCGTACTCGGAATCGATATTCAAGACGCTGAAGTATCGTCCGGAATACCCCGCACGGCCGTTCTCCAGTGTCACTGAAGCCCGTCAATGGGTAGCGGGGTTCGTGGATTGGTACAACTTCGAGCATCGTCACAGTGCGATACAGTTTGTCACGCCTGGCCAACGACACGCCGGCTTGGACAACGCGATTTTAGCCCATCGCAAGGTCGTCTACGAAGCGGCGAAAGCGCGACACCCTGAGCGTTGGAGTCGACAAACGCGGAACTGGGAACCGGTGCAGGTGGTGTATTTGAATCCTGATAAATCAGTCGACAATCAAAGACAAGTCAGTTTGGATAACGCCGCATGAGTTAATCCGCCGAGGCGACAGATACCTTGACAATTACCGATTGTTCTTGAGGGAAATTTTGATCTGTCTTAGATGATCATTCATACTTAGTTCCGAACGATCGGTCTGGTTTGCAAAAATACAAGTCTTCCGCAACAC
>CAXMNC010000144.1:0-14775 GCA_964194625.1 Acidiferrobacterales bacterium | reverse complement strand
ACGCGCGGGAGCGGCCTCGGCTCGACCGTAGGGGCGAACAACTACCGAGTACGCCATGAGTGCACCACGGCGGCGGAGTCTGGCGCCTGTACACAAAACGATGGCCCGAAGGTCCGTTAACGGCCAAAAGCCGACCTTCGTCAAAGGAGTTCATTTGCTCAGTCAGACCATCTTTGAATGACTGCTCTCGCCTAGAAGCGGACCATCGGCTGCTAGAATTCCGACAGGCTGTAATCGACCCATAGCAGATATTCCCAGATTGCGTGAAACCCCGATCCACTGGTTCCCAACCAGCGCATCGATGGACTAGCAGTCCAGTTCACGTCTTATAGCCAGGACCGGCGAAGGCGCGTAGCATTGTTTTAGCTTGCTCTTTAGACAACGGAGGTGTCGATTATGAAGCACGCCTCTATTCGCACATGCGCAGCTTTGGTGTTGCTCGGGCTGCTTGTCGTTGTGCCGCGGTCGCTATTCGCGGCTGATTGGGTGAACTTCAACAGTGCGGGGACACCGCCGACGCCGTTCCAACTCAAGCGAGCAAAAACCAAGGGAATTGAACTGAAGTCTGAACCAGGGGCGCCCTTGCGTGGTCTGCTCTTCCGACCGAAAGGCAATGGGCCCTTTCCGGCCGTTGTCTTGCTGCATGGCTGTCGCGGCATTCAAGCCTACCAGAAGGACTGGGCGGTCGAGTTAGCAGGTTGGGGCTATGTCGCGCTGTTGGTTGACAGCTTTGGGCCGCGAAGAGTAGAGAGCATGTGCAGCATCGATAAAGCTAACACGGGAGAGTGGTACCGGGTCGTGGGCGCGCAAGTGCCCGACGCCGTGGGCGCACGCGCCCACTTGGCGACGCTGCCGTTCGTCGATGCAAACCGAATCGCCGTGATGGGCTGGACGCAGGATGCCGTACTCGGTGTTGTGTTTGAAGCCGGCGTGGGACAGCTTTACGACGCCAAGTTTCAAGCGGCGGTGGCCTTTTATCCAGACTGTAGGGGTAATATGAGCGGGCGGTTTAGCGCCCCAGCACTGATGCTGATCGGTGATAAAGACGACGCGAGAAGGCCAGACTATTGTCAGCGCACGGCCGTTGCTAGCAAAGGCGGCAGTTCAGCACTTGCGGAACTCAAGCTTTACCCGGGCGCGCACCATGGCTTCGATGATCCTCAGGTGGGGGAACGCTTCTACTTGGAAGACGCCTGGAATACTTATAGAAACCCGCCGCGAGGGATAACGTTCGGCTACAGCAGTACGGCACACAAGGATGCGTTAAAGCGTGTCAACGAGTTCCTGGCCAAGCATCTCAAATAGCAGATGCTACGGCTACCCGCGCTTGCCCGGAGATCCGCACGAGCAGCCGACCCTTACCGACTGCGAATCACAAAACGTCGGCTTCCGACCCGCTGATAGGAAAATTTTCTCGGCTTCCCGTTCGGCGGACCCATTGAGGCAACCGAAACTCCGAGGTTACCCGCCCGAGATTTAGGGGCGGGGCGAAGGCCGCTCCTGCGCATCCATGCGCTCGCGGCATTAGTGCATTCCTGCACGTCAACCGCGGGGCAAGATGGTTTTGGGAACTTTTGTCGAAACAAAAGTTCCTCGTCCGCCGGGACGAGACCCGGCACAATAAAATGTTGGCGAAGCCAACACAGTAAACGTTTATCAGGAGAGGCCCGTGGCGTTTACACGGGTTTCACAACTGCCAGTATCACCACCGCAATCAAGATCAACACCGGAAATTCGTTCAGCCAGCGGTAAAAGGTATGACTGTGCTTATTACGATCATGTTTGAAATCCATCAGCAGTTTTCCGCAATAGATATGATAAGCAATGAGGACTATGACGAGCGCTAGCTTGATGTGTAGCCAGGTGCCGTTGAAACCGTAACCCAGCCACAGCCATACACCAAATATCAAAGTGAGGATTGCGCCTGGAGTCATGATGCCGTAGAACAGTTTGCGTTCCATGATCTTGAAGCGTTCTATCCCAGCCGCATCAGTCGCGGTGCTGTGATAGACGAACAACCGCGGTAGATAAAACAAACCCGCGAACCAGGTCACCATGAAAATGATATGCAGCGCCTTAATCCAGGCCTGTGGAACCTCATTTAGCATTGGAATGAGTGGGAGCATCTCTTATATTCTAACCTCATTTGCCAAAGGACACCGTAAGCAAGCGCTCAACCATGAAAGCAAAACTACTAATCTTAGTCACCGCTATCGGTTTACAAGTATCGTTAGTCGGTTGCCGCACTGACTTGATCAAGGCCGCGTTCGAGGACAATCAAGGCCTAGATGCACAGACCATTGCCGCAGGACTGAAAGAGGCGTTGCAGCAGGGTACCCAACAAGGTGTCAATGCCTTGGGCCGGGTCGATGGCTATTTGGGCAATGGCCAGGTCAGAATTCCGGTGCCGGAGGAACTGCGTAAGGTTGAAAAATTCTTGCGCAAGATCGGCGCCGATCATTACGCAGACGATTTTATCGTTAGCCTCAATCGGGCGGCGGAGGCGGCGGCGCCGCATGCCAAGGCGATCTTCGTCGATGTAATCCGCAACATGACCATCCGCGATGCAGTGGGTATTCTTAAGGGCCCCGACAACGCCGCGACACAATACTTTCGGCGTAACTCCGAGACTCGATTGGTTGCGAGCTTTCGTCCCATCGTAGCGAACTCGACCAGCAAAGTCGGTGTGACATCGCATTACAAGAAGTTTGTCAAACAGGCAGAACGTCTGGGACTCGCAGGCTCTAAGAATTTAGATCTGGATAACTATGTAACGAACAAAGCTTTAGACGGGCTTTACCTACTGATCGCGGCGGAAGAAAAACGGATTCGCCAGGACCCCGTGGCACGTACGACTGAACTGTTGAGGAAGGTATTTAGGTAGTGGTCTACAAATCGATTTACGGTGTCTTATTGGAGCCTTCCGACAAGCGCGGTCGTATGCGGGCCATATGGATGTACGATAGTTCTCCGATCTGATATAAGCTGTAGTGTCTGCAAGCTTGGCACCACTCAACTACCCACGATAGGGAGCGCAAGATGACCCGATTGATCTCCGTATTGATGTTATTCAGTTTTGTCACTATCACCACGGCATTTGCATCGGCGGCCGAACCCGGTTGGTACTTCGGTGCCGGCATTGGTAATTCGGATCCCGACGTAAGTCTCCTAGATGATGATACCGGTACAAAGTTCTTCGCAGGTTACAACTATGATGGCACCTGGGCCTTAGAAGGCGGTTTTGTCGATCTGGGAGACTTTGATATCGATACACTTCCGGGATCGGTAGAAGTAGACGGTTTTCAATTTGCCGGTGTCGGCAATCTACCGGTCGGTGAGGCGTCTCTATTCGGTAAGGCCGGTTTTTACAAGTGGGATACCGAAGCCCCCGCCAGATCGCCGATAGGCGATGATGACGGCATCGATGTCATGTGGGGATTTGGCATTGCCTTCGAGCTCTCTGATAATTGGCTAATTCGCGGAGAATGGGAGCGCTTCGACATCGATGGCGATGACTTCGACATGCTATCCGTAAGCGTGATCGTTAAATAACGCAGCAACACTTTGCGGTTTTTCGCCGTCAGGTAAAAACAGACATAGTAAGTCATTGAGGAAGCGCCTACCGGTGTCGGTAGGACAGATGGTGCGTGCTCCCCGCGTAAGCAAGCCTTTTTGTTCGGCCGTCTTTAAAGCGTTCATTGCCACGGAGATGGGTAGACCAGTGCGTTCTTGAAATAGTGGCACCGGAAACCCGTCGGTCAGGCGCAGCGCGTTTATCATAAACTCGACAATCGCGTCCTCCTGAGAAAGGCGTCGATCGTCAGTGATCCCTTGCGCCGTGCCCGCTTTGCCCATGTAGGCGTTGGGTTGATTTATTTTTCTCGTACGACTGATACCCTCGGCATCGCTAATCTTCCCATGGGCGCCAGCGCCGATGCCGAGGTAATCCCCGAAGCGCCAGTAGTTGAGGTTATGCTTACAGCGCTTGCCCTCGCGCGCATAGGCCGACACTTCATATTGTTGGTAGCCGTTGTCTCTCAGCACTTCTTGCAGTTGTTGTTGCATCGTCCATCGGATATCGTCATCCGGCAGTTCCGGGGGTGCCGCATAGAATGCAGTGTTGGGCTCGATTGTTAGTTGATATACCGACAGATGATCCGGCGCTAAATCGATAGCGGTGCGAACATCGGCAAGAGCCTGCTCAACTGTTTGGTTAGGTAAGCCAAACATTAGGTCGAGATTGAAATTGTCAAACCCTGCCGCCCGCGCCGCATCCGCCGCACGCAACGCTTCCTCGCGGCCGTGTATCCGGCCCAAGGCTCGCAACTTTTCTTCTTCGAAACTCTGCACGCCGATGGAGAGCCGATTGACACCGGCCTCACGAAAGCCCTTGAATCGGCCCAAATCGACGGTGCCGGGGTTGGCTTCCAAGGTGACTTCGCTGTCAGCATCGAATGGTAGCCGTGCTCGTACGGCTGATAACAACGCATCTATTGAGTCTGGCAAAAACAGACTCGGCGTGCCCCCGCCCAGGAATATGGACTGAATCCGGCGGCCCCACACGCGTGGCAGATCCTGATCGAGGTCGCGTATCAGCGCATCGATATAGGCCTGCTCCGGCAGTTCTTCGCCTAGTCGGTATGAATTGAAATCACAGTACGGACACTTACGTACGCACCAGGGCAGGTGAATATAGAGTGAAAGTGGCGGCGGCGCGGCGAAGTTGAACATTTATCATAGAAACCGTGGGGGTCGTGATGAGGATTATAGCAATGATAGTTCGGCCGCTCCTCGACCGTTGTTTCGGCAACTCGGTCGCTGCTCTCGGCGCGACTCTAACTCCTATATCCCTATAGTCGTGCTCCTTGCGTTGCTCTCGGTTGCTGCTCCTGGCGCAACTCTACCTCGGCAACCGCTCCGACAACTGCTCCTCGACCGCTGTTCCTGACGCGGTTCTACCTCCTCCATCCATAGAGTCGTGCGTTCTTCTAACTTCCAGCGTCCCTGCCGGTCGCCTGCGTTGCTCTACCTCCTCCTTCCCTGGGCGTTTAGAGGTTGCCATCGGGCCGTGGAGCGCTTTACCGGTTACGTCTGGTGGGGCATGATTCATTTGCTACTGACAAGGACAATGGAGTTTTCTTCCGGTGACAACGGTTCTCACGATCATCCGCTGCCAGATGCCATGGGGGCTGCTGCCAAGCACAGCCATGGCGATTTTCCGCTGGTCTTCTCCACCGAACTCGCGCGCGCGACGGGTAGCGCTGGGATCAAATTTGGTCATATCAACGCACGTTCTAACGGCACCGTGATTGTCATGGCGCAGAAAAAAGAGAAGCCTTCCTTAAAGAAGACCTGGCACTCGTTCCGACTACCTTTTGCCGGTCCGTTCGCAGAGGATCACGGTTAGCATTAGCCTTTCTTGGCTAGTGTCGCGACTAACATCCGAAGCGCCTGGCCTCGATGGCTTAATTCATTCTTGATTTCGGGCGGCAGTTCGGCGGACGAGCAATTGTGCGTCGGTACGAAAAACACGGGGTCGTAGCCAAAGCCATTGTCGCCTCTTGGTTCGAATAGAATGCGCCCTTCCCAGGTGCCCTGGCAGATGAGGGGAGTTGGGTCGTGTTCATGCGCGAGGTAGACCATCAAGCATTGGAAGCGCGCCCTGCGATCGCCTTGCGGCACATCAGTAAGCGCTTGTAGAAGCTTATCCAGGTTGGCTTGGTCGGAACTGCCGACGCCCGCATAGCGCGATGAGTGAATCCCTGGCGCGCCGTTTAAGGCATCGACCTCAAGACCAGAATCATCAGCGATGGTGGCAAGCCCAGTTTTTCGTGCTGCGTTGCGTGCCTTCAAGATGGCGTTTTCGACGAAGGTAAGACCTGTTTCCTCGACGTCGGGTACGTCGAACTGAGACTGCGGGAGTACTGATAGATCCAAGGTGGCTAATAGCTGGGCGATCTCACGCACCTTGCCGGGGTTATTGCTGGCAAGGACGATTTCTCTACTCATTCGCGTATACCAAGGGCCTTGCGTTGGTGCTCGATCAGTTCCTGAATACCTTTCTCGGCTAGCTTGGTCATAGCGAGCATTTGTTCGGTCGTGAAGGCTTGCCCTTCGGCCGTTCCTTGGATTTCGATAAACTCCCCCGCTTCCGTCATCACAAAGTTCATGTCGGTCTCAGCGTTTGAGTCTTCTGCATAGTCGAGGTCCAGCACCGCCTCACCATCGTAGATCCCCGTAGACACAGACGCGACGAAATGACGGACGGGATCGGTATCGATGACTTCGTTCTCCCTTAGGTGACTGATGGCGTCTATCAGTGCGACGCAACTCCCGGTAACCGCGGCAGTACGCGTGCCACCATCTGCTTGGATGACATCACAATCTACCGTCAGCGTGCGTTCACCCAGAAGTTTGAGATCGACGGCGGCACGGAGTGCGCGGCCAATTAGCCGCTGAATCTCCATGGTTCGTCCACCTTGCTTACCACGTGCGGCTTCACGTGCCATACGTTGGGATGTGGAGCGCGGTAGCATGCCGTATTCGGCGGTTACCCAACCTTGGCCCGAGCCCTTCAAGAAGCTAGGCACTTTTTGTTCGATGCTGACGGTGCAGATTACTCGCGTCTCACCGAATTCCACCAATACAGAGCCTTCGGCATGACGGGTGTAGCTTCGCGTGATACCGACTTCACGCAATTGATCAGTTTTACGTCCGCTAGGTCGCATTCTGCCTAGTTATCTTACGAAATGAATCCACGACGGATCCTTAGGGAAGTGTTATGTGGCGCACTATTTTACGTCTGGTGCACTGAGAATGAAAAGACAGGCCGATCAATTAGTCTTTCTCGATTCGCCGAATATACTTTTCCAATTCTTCAATCTCAGTTCGGATCGATTTCTTAGGCGTTTTGCTCTTTGTGCGTGCTTTTGTCTTGACTGGTGGTTTTTCGGGCGCCGGTTTCTTGGGCGGGGCCTTTTTTTTCGCCAACATTCTGTTCTTAGCCATTTCCCATAGAGCGTCTTGATCGACGTTTAAGCGCTCGTTCGCTTGCAGCGGTTGCGTCATTGGGGGGTCGTCCTCCCAGCGCAAACTGATCGCACTTACGTTGTCACAGGCACCCTGCATACGATTCTCGGCTTCTATGGCCGTTTCCTCTAAGCCTTCGTCTAGGTACTCGACATCTAGATACACGGCTAACTCGCCGGGGGAAAATGCCTCCCACAGACCATCAGTGCACAAAAGCAGCACATCGCCACGCTGCAGCGGTGTTTCTTCGCCGATGGCGATAGAGGGTTTGTTAGGCCCCCCTAGGCACTTCAACAGTCGGCTCTTTTCAGGGTGACTTAGCATTTCCTCTTCTGTTAGTACCCCGTCCTTTCGCAGTCTTTCTGTTGCTGTATGGTCCAAGGTTCTTGTTAGTACCTCGCTGCCACGAAAATGATAGAGCCGACTATCGCCGACATGCGCCCAATACGCATAACCATCCTGTACCAGGCAGAGTACGCACGTTGTTCGTGGCTCTATCGGCTCCCGCGACGTCTTTGCGATTTGAACGATCGCGTTATGAGTTTGAAGTACAGTTAGTGCAAGAAACGCGGATGGTTGGGTGATAGTCTGTTGTTTAATTCGTTCAAACGCGCGAATACAAGTTTCCGTCAGCACCTCGGCTGCGATTTCGCCACCCGCGTGTCCGCCTAGCCCGTCGGCCACCGCCATGAGCACGGCGTTATCACGCTCCGCGTGAGCGATACGATCCTGATTGTTCGGTCGTGAGCCGGATGATGTGTGATGAGCGAGTTCGTACTTCATACCAATATGATCAGCGATTCCAGGGAAGCTTTTCGCGCAGCCGATCGAAATACCCTGGCTGTTCGTTTTCTGCGCCCGAGATCCAACTACGGTTGAGGAAGTCGAGTAGCTCCTGCACGCTCTGCGGCCGATCTGCTTGGTCGAGTCGTAGGCACCAGTCGACCGCTTGCAAGAGGTCTTTCGAATAACGTCGAGCAAAAGTGCGTACCGCTGGTTTGAGCTTGTCATCGACCACGCGCTCGGTCGATGGTGGCGGCGGGCATCCGCTCATACACGCCCACATCGACGCACCGATGGCATATAGGTCGCTCCAGGGACCGACTTCGGCATGTCGATGCTGTTCGATCGGAGCAAAACCGAGGGTTAGCGTATGCGGCCCAGTGAGCTTACTGTCCTGTTCTACGAGTCGAGCAGCGCCAAAATCGAGCAATAATGGTCTGCCGCCCGGCCGCAGATAGATATTCGCTGGTTTGATGTCGAGGTGTAGCAGATTGTTTTTGTGTAACTCCCATAGCCCTAGGAGTAACTGTGGGAATACGCGGCGAATGAACTTCTCGCTAAGTCTTCCAGAATGACGCTTGATGTAACTACGCAAGTCCTTACCACGCTCATAATGCATGACCAGATATACGGTGTTATTGGCCCGGAAGAAATCGGTAACGCGTACAATATTGGGATGATCGACCCTAGCAAGTGCGGCTGCCTCATCGAAAAAGCGTTTCAGGCCTTTGCGGAAGGTATTCGAGGTGGACTCGCCACTGATGCTTTCAACACTCGCGTCTTCCAGACGTCTGGCTTGGTTGGCAGGGAGGTATTCCTTAATGGCAACACGCGCCTCCGTTTTCATGTGGATGGCCAAATACACAATACTGAAGCCACCGCCGCCGAGAGTTTTCTCGATACGGTAACCATGTAGCTCGAAACCTTTTGGCAGGGCTTCAGCGAAATTCATGAAAGAGCGCGACTCCTAATTTTTATCACGTACTGCCAATAACCCGTACACCCCCCGAAACATTCCGGTTCAACGAAGGCGCCAAAAAGATCGCTTCCTATTGGGAGGCTTGTACACTGGGTGGCCAGCCGTCTTGCGCTAGGCTCGCTGCCGACCGGCGAACCGAGCCCTATATACTTATTTACCATTATGAAACATAGCTTAAAATGAGGAAACTGGCGATCCTTGAGATGGCGGGCTATGGTGGTTGCTAGTGGCTGGTACGGATCTATAGCTTGTTTAAGGGCTTCCAAAGGGGGGTTTGATGGCATACAGCATGACCGCTTTCGCGCGCCGCGATGTGGACACTGAATGGGGTGGTCTGGCCTGGGAGGTGCGATCCGTCAATCATCGCTATCTGGAAGTGAATTCTCGGTTGCCCGATGAGCTGCGCAGCCTGGAGCCGAAGATCCGCAAGCTCATTAATGAACGCCTGGCACGGGGCAAAGTAGACTGTAACCTGCGCTTCCAACCGAAAGATCTGACGACGAGTGAATTCGAGCTGAACGAGGCATTAGTAGAAAGAATCGTAGATATCGTTGGAAAGGTTCGGCAAGCAACGCCCGACGTTTCACCCTTGCGAACTGTCGATATCCTGCGTTGGCCCGGGGTGTTGAAGACATCGGAAGTAGATGTCGACGCCCTCGCCAAAGTGGCGCTTGATCTCTTATCCCAATCTCTGGACGAACTCTTGGAGACACGCCAGCGTGAGGGTGAACGCATGCGCGACATTATTGAGCAGCGTCTGGACGCAGCCGTAACCATTATAAGCCGGATTAGGGAAACGCTGTCAGATGTGCGACAAAACTTCCGCCGGCGTCTCGAGGAGCGATTGGCAGAAATAAAGCAAGAGCTCGATCCGGCACGGCTGGAGCAAGAAATCGTGTTATTTGCACAAAAAACGGATGTCGAGGAAGAGCTCGACCGTTTGCAGACACATGTCGATGAGGCGCGTCGGGTCTTGGGCGGTTCCGGCCAGATCGGGCGCCGTCTTGATTTTTTGATGCAAGAGCTAAACCGCGAAGCGAACACGTTGGCAGCGAAATCAGCCGATATCAGTGTTACTAACGGGGCCATCGAGCTCAAAGTGCTCATTGAGCAAATGCGCGAACAGGTGCAAAACATTGAATAGTCTAACGGCGAGTAACAAGTGTAAAGTGTCAAGTAGCAAGTGAAGGCCGACATACTGCGTTTCCCTTACTACTTTACAGTTGTTACTTGCTACTGGTTTTATGAAACACGGAACATTGTTCATCTTGTCCGCGCCCTCGGGGGCTGGAAAGACCAGTCTTGCCAAGGCATTGGTTGATGCTGTGCCGAACTTGGCGGTATCGGTATCACACACCACCCGACCACCGCGTCCCGGCGAGGTGGACGGCGTTAACTATTTCTTTGTCGGTGAGCAAGAATTCCGAGTCATGGTCGAGGCCGATGAGTTTTTGGAATACGCGATCGTCTTTGACCATTTCTATGGCACCTCGCGTGACGCAGTCGAGCGGTTGTTGCGCCAAGGCAAGGATGTTGTTTTGGATATCGATTGGCAAGGCGCGCGTGCTATCAAAGCTAAGATATCGCGGGCGGTAAGCATCTTTATTCTGCCCCCATCTCGACACGAGCTGCGCCATCGGTTGAGCGGGCGGGGCCAAGACTCTCCGGAGGTGATAGACCGACGGATGCACGATGCGGTGTCTGAAATGGAACACTATGGGGAGTTCGACCACATCGTCATGAATGATGATTTCGCTGCCGCAGTGCAGGACCTAAAGGCCATTATTCGGGGTGACATGAGAAGTGTCAGGCCTATTACTATCGATATCGACACGCTTTTGGGTAGCACCTAGAAAAAGCATAAAATAACTGGTAAATTAATAATATATAAGCGAACATAGAACGCAGCCCGGACCCGCAGCTCGAGTGGCCGGGGGTGGCAATAAAGTAGAGGTGAGGAATGGCTCGAATTACCGTCGAAGATTGTTTGGAAAATGTAGACAATCGTTTTCAGTTAGTGCTCGTTGCTAGTAAGCGGGCGCGTCAGTTGGTCAGTGGGGCAGAGGCCTGTGTGCCGAAGGAGAATGACAAACCTACGGTACTCGCGCTGCGCGAAGTTGCAGGCGGCTTTGTGACCAACGCCATCCTCGATGACACCGCTGTGCAGGCCGGCCTTGAGGGCGATGACGACACAACCGACATCCAGACGAGCGAGGTCCAAGCCGAACCACGCGAAGAGCAGCAGCTCGACAAACCGGCGTGATGTCGCCGATCCGCCAGCCGGCGGATTCCTGATAAACGACCTATGCGAGACACTGGGGGACTATCTTGACTCCCGGCAGATCGCTAATGTTTACCGCGCTTACGTTTTTGGTGAAGAAGCCCACGAGGGGCAACTAAGACGCAGCGGCGAACCCTATATCCACCATCCTCTAGAAGTCGCACGTATCCTCGCGGGTATGCGTCTTGATGCCCAAAGCATCACGGCTGCAATTCTCCATGATGTCATCGAGGATACTGAAACTGCGAAGGAACATTTGGTCGAAGACTTCGGTAAAGAAGTTGCAGAGCTTGTCGATGGTGTAAGTAAGATCAGTCAAATCAAATTTAAGACCAAGGAGGAGGAGCAAGCAGAGAACTTCCGCAAAATGCTTCTCGCCATGGGACGAGACATACGCGTTATTCTTATTAAGTTGGCTGATCGACTTCATAACATGCGCACCCTGGCGGCGTTGGCGGGGGATCGCCAAAGAGAGATTGCCTGCGAAACCCTGGAGATCTACGCGCCAATTGCCAATCGGCTAGGTATGCGCCAGTGGTACCATGAACTCGAAGACCTTGGGTTTATGTATCTATACCCGATGCGTCATCGAATTCTGGAAGAGGCGGTACGCAAACGACACGGAAATCGCAAAGCGATCGTCGAGAAAATTCGCAATGCCATCGCCCAACAGTTGAGCCAAGAAAAACTTGAGGGAGAAGTTACTGGCCGCGAAAAGAACTTGTACAGCATCTACCGCAAGATGCGACAAAAAGGCCTGTCCTTCGATCAAGTGTACGATGTCTATGGATATCGAATCGTCGTCGATAAAGTGGATACGTGCTACCGTGTGCTGGGGGTTATTCATAACCTATATATGCCGATTCCAGGTCGTTTTAAAGACTACATAGCAATACCCAGAGCAAACGGCTACCAGTCATTACATACAGTGGTGTTCGGCCCATTCGGGGTGCCGGTTGAGATACAAACTCGTACCGAAGATATGCATCGTGTGGCAGAGGTTGGTGTGGGTTCTCATTGGCTTTATAAAAGCGGTGACTCGAGCGACGCGCAGATGCCGCAACGTACCCTGCACTGGTTAAAAGATCTACTCGATATTCAACAAAAGGCCGGAAACCCACGAGAGTTTCTAGAGAACCTCAAGGTCGATCTTTTTTCGGATGAGGTCTATGTGTTTACTCCTAAGGGCGAAATCAAAAAGTTGCCGCAAGGCGCGACGGCAATAGATTTTGCATACGCTGTTCATACACATGTGGGCAATCATTGCATAGGCGCCAAAATCAATCACGAGCTGGTCCCGCCCCGTACGACGCTACGCAACGGCAATCACGTTGAAGTTATCACGGCCGAATGGGCAAGCCCCAACCCAGTGTGGCTTGACTTCGTTGTGACCGGTAAGGCCCGTGCCCACATCCGTAGTTTCTTGAAGAACCAGAAACACGAAGAGGCGGAGAGCCTGGGCGAGCGTTTGCTCGTCAAGGCCCTGCAAGGCGTTGGTTTCGAGTCGCCGAAGATACGTGAAGCGCAAAAAAAGACGTTGCTAAAACAGCTGAAACTAAACAGTTGGAACGATGTATTAAGGGAAATCGGCTTGGGCAATCGACTGGCACCAGTAGTGGCGCGCCAGCTTAACCCGGGTACGAAGGAAGAACCATCGGGGAAACGCAAAAAGAAAGGTAAACGACCGCCGCTGGCGATTCGTGGAACCGAAGGAGTCGTCGTTAGCTATGCGCGCTGCTGTTGCCCTATTCCCGGTGATCCCATCTTAGGCTTCTTGTCTGCGGGTCGCGGTATCGTTGTTCATACAGAAGGTTGTCCCAATATGGGTGACTATGGCGCACACCCCGAAAAATGGGTCGATATGCAATGGGAACAGAATATCGAACAAACGTTTCCGGTTGGAATCCGGGTAGAAGTCAGAAATAAACGTGGTGCGCTTGCTTCGGTTGCTGCTGCGATAGCGGATATGGAAGCCAATATCGATACATTGTCGTTTGACGAACGTGATGGCGAGTACAGGGCGATGAATTTTGTAATCGAAGTCGCCGATAGAGTCCATCTAGCGCAAATCATGCGGCGTGTTCGTTTGCAAGATGAAGTGATTCGTCTCAGTCGTCGCAAAGGCTAGTAGGCGAAGGAATTTAGACTCAAAGCTGTCCGGTCGGCAGCTCGCTTAGCAACGGGAAAAATCGATATGACAAAACAAGTGATAAAGACAGACAAAGCGCCACAGGCTATCGGGACATACTCGCAAGCGGTGCGGGTGGATTCAACCGTGTATTTATCAGGCCAAATCCCGTTGGTCCCTGAGACCATGGAAATCGTGCAAGGTGATGTAAGCGCACAGATCGAGCGTGTATTTGAGAACTTAAAGGCGGTGGTCGAGGCGGCCGGCGGGACTCTTGCGAATGTCGTGAAGCTGACGGTGTATCTGACAGATCTGGCGAACTTTGCGCAAGTAAACGAAGTAATGACATCCTATTTTCAAGAACCATTTCCAGCACGGGCCGCCATCGGGGTGGCTGCCTTGCCCAAAGGCGTCGCGGTTGAGGTAGATGCGATACTTGTGCTGGATTCGTAGCTGATAACAGATCGATGTATGAAGCATTACTTCAACTAGTGGCGCTTTACCTAGTTCTTTTTGCAAGAATCTGACAAAGCAAATCTTGCTGCTTCATTTCGCGCTTGAATCTAATATTCAGCGATGGATATTGAGTCTCTACCAGTCACTGCGCTGAAGGGGGTGGGGCCCAAGTTTGCCGAGAAACTCGCCCGCTTAGGGCTTTTTACAGTGCAGGATGTTCTGTTTCATCTCCCGTTTCGTTACCAAGACCGTACTCGCGTTACACCTATCGGCGCACTAAAACCGGGGATGGAAGCCTTAGTGTCAGGCAACATAGAATTAACCGATGTGATTTACCGTGGTAAACGGAGTCTCGTGTGCCGCATTAGCGACGGTACGGGATTACTCACGCTGCGCTTTTTCTATTTCTCATCGTCGCAACAAGCCAACCTGCAACGCGGGCGTACGATACGCACATTTGGTGAAGCCCGCTTTGGGCCGGTTGGCCTGGAGATGGTGCATCCAGAGTATCAGCTATTTGACGATGTCGACCCACCGGCGCCGCGAGCCCACTTGACCGCCGTCTATCCGACAACCGAAGGCGTGCATCAAATCGGCCTGCGCAATCTAATCAATCAAGCATTGGATCGCTATCTCGGCGGTCTACAGGAGTGGTTGCCGGACGATATTCTGCCCGACTCTATATTGCCGGACCTGAAACAAGCGCTTCAGAGTGTGCACCGGCCCGCGACCGCCGAGGATGCCAACGCGCTTATACAGACAGACCATCCCGGCCGACAGCGATTGGCGTTCGAGGAGTTACTTGCCCATCAGCTGAGTCTCAAGCGGTTGCGGGCGCAGGCGCAATCACATGTGGCACCGAGACTGGTTAGTGATGAAGCGAAGTTGGATGCGCTGCTGTCGGGGTTGCCATTTATGCTGACAGGCGCGCAAGTCCGTGTGATAGAGGAAATTAGGAGAGATCTGCAACACGAGTTTCCTATGCAGCGTTTACTTCAAGGCGATGTCGGTTCGGGAAAAACAGTTGTTGCTGCGGCTGCAAGTACGCTGGCGGTGGCCGCGGGTTATCAGGTAGCGGTTATGGCACCGACCGAGATACTGGCGGAGCAACACGCCAAT
>CAXMNC010000143.1:0-7667 GCA_964194625.1 Acidiferrobacterales bacterium | reverse complement strand
GGCTTTCGACGCGAAGGTTTTTGGTTCGCCTTGTGTGAGCCGAAAGTCCGCTTCGTGGACGACCAAGATCATTCCAAACGCACTGCCGGACTGGCGCTGGCAATCGGTGCAATGGCAGACAACGAGCCTCTGGCGTGTTCTCACCACTTCATAACGAACATCGCCGCACTGACAGCCTCCTGTATATTTGGTAGCCACAATGTCAACCCTCCGGGGGTGTGGGTGCCGCTTGGGCACGAATCACTGTTTTTAACCCCTGTCATTATAAGACCGAAAGTGGTCATTTGCGGTCAGGAGTTATCGTTCCTTAGTGCCACTGAACGTCTGCTTTGAGTTGTTTCCGGACATTCGTGAATGGCTGCTTTCGGCCAGGAGCGGACGTTCAGACAAGCAACTTTGGGAATTGCCCAGCCCACCGGACCACACCTGATGACACGTTTGGCACTCTCCACGCGAACGTTTGCCAACTCATGGATGTTGGCCGGTTAGTTCAGGTATTCCTATATGGTGACCGCTGCGGACGGATGACAATCTCGGTCGGGCATGCTGAGTTGGGCATTGTCAACACGAACAGAATAGTACGAGCGATATCATCCGGCTGAATCATGCGAGCAGGGTCCACTCGATCGGATGCGGCCAGAGATGTATTCACGAAACCGGGTCTGATAGTACAGACTTTTGTGCCAAACTCTCGCACGTCCTCGAACAGTGCCTCCCCATACCCATCATGTGCCCGACTGATTGCGAGATACATGCCCGCGCCAGAATAGGACCCGGATATCGAACCGATGTTTATCACCGCGCCACCTGACTGCTTGTTGATTTCAGGCACAGCATGACGAACGAGGTAGTAATGCGCTTTGAGATTGATATCGAGCATTGAGTCCCAGTCTCTGAGTTCGACCTCATGGGCTTTGCTCCTCTTAGAGATGCCCGTGCAATTGATTAGAAAATTCAATCCACCGAGCTTGCTTACAGCTTCATCGACTGCTGCTTCGATGGTTGCGGTCTGGGAAAGATCGCATGCAATTGGGAATGCTTCAGTACCCAAGTCTTTACAGGCTTGGCCGATCACGTTCAGCTTATCCCGGTTACGCCCTATCAACGCTAAACGGATGCCTTCGCGAGCGAACGCCTCTGCGATCGCCTTGCCTATACCACCAGAGGCTCCCGCAATGAGCGCCTTCTTTTCTGCCAGTTCAGAGATCAAAAGATAACCTTATAATGCGACACGAAGACACTAGCATAACCTCATCGCCATCCGGGTGCATTTCCTACATCGATGGATGCAGGTCTTCGGGTTGACGAGTCTCTACGATTCCGACGATGCGGCCAGGGTGATCTTCTCGTTCTTCCCCTTCGGCGATCGGCGATGCGCTAGGCCCATCTTCTAGGCGAAGGCTTGTTTTAACTAGGTTGATCATCGAAAGTCCGTCCGTATCGGATGATTCGCGGTGACAGCATGTGCGTTCATCAATGCTAACTCGGGTCCGGGCGCATGTCCGCAAAGGGTCGGTTGGTTTTGCAACGCTTTAATGGACCGTTTCGTATCGACCGGCGGTCAGCTCCTCGAATGCCACCGGGCTGATGTTACCAAGATAGCCGTGACGCCGTTTTCGATTATAAAAACACTCTATGTACTCAAAAATATCTGCGCGAGCCTCGTCTCGATTCCGGTAGCGGACGCGATTCACTCGCTCTCGTTTCAGAAGCCCGAAGAAACTCTCGACCACCGCATTGTCGTAGCAGTTTCCGCGGGCGCTCATGCTGCATTCAATACCGTGCGTCTCGAGCTCGTCCCGAAAGTCATCGCTCGTATACTGAGCACCACGGTCAGAATGATGAATCAGATCACTTTCAGGCCGGCGCTGATCTAGCGCCATCGAGAGCGCATCCCTCACCAAGTGCCGGCTGATCCAGCGGTCCATTGACCAGCCAATGATCCGCCGTGAATACAAATCCATCACCACCGCCAGATACAGCCAGCCCCGCTGCGTTGAGATATACGTGATATCCGCCGCCCAACGCTGGTTCGGCCGCTCCGCGTTAAAGTCTTGCTGGAGAAGATTTGGCGCCACCGGATGGCTCGGATCGGACTGTGTGGTGACTTTGTAACGCCGTTGCGGACAACCTCTAAGCCCCGCTAATCGCATCAATCGGCCCACCCGACGCTCTCCACAGCCGTAGCCTTCATCCTTGAGTTCGGCCGTGACTTTGGGCCGACCGTAAACCTGCTTACTCTCAGCGTGAACGCGTTGTATGACTCGTGTCAGCTCGCGATCCCGCTTCGCTCGTTCACTCTCCGGCCTCACGCGCCAGGCGTAGTAACTACTCTTGGATACCCTAAGTACCCAGCACATCATCGTCACCGGATACTGAGCGCGGCGTCGATAGATACAGCGGTATCTCATTTCGACTCCTTGGCGAAGAACACCGCCGCATCTTTTAAAAAATCCCGCTCCTGCCTGAGCTTAGCGACCTCACGCTTCAGCCGCGTGACCTCTTCATCTCGGCTATGCCCCTGGCCAGGAAATGCTTCCGCCCCGAGCAGATGTAACTCGTCGCGCCAACGACGAAGCTGCCGGGCACTGATCCCGAGCTCATCGCACACCTGCTTATCCGTTATTCCTTCCTCAGCCGTTCGCTTCAGCGCTTCTCGTTTGAACTCCGGGCTGTAGCGCTTATAGCGCTTCTTCTTCGTCATCTGACACCTCCCCGCCGCTTCTGCGGCCTATTTTAAGGTGTCCATCAAACCGTAGCAGGGCCTGCAATCGGCCAAGAGCGGACATTCAGACAAGCAGGTTTCTGGAAAAAGAATGGGACGTTTGGAAAGCGCGGTCGAAAAAGGTCCGTTGAATTTCCGCAATCGCGCTCTCGCTTCCGTTCAGGCAGCTTTCCGCATTCCCAATTTTCCGCGGATACCCCAGTAATCCCATCCTCAACTCTCCATTCGGTCCTGCCAGCACGAGTCGGGGCCCTGACAGCTGCTGACACAGCTGGTTGAATTCCTTATTCTTTGCATAGCGATCTGCTGGCTCGCTAAAGCTGCCATGGGAATTTGAGCGTGCGCCGGACGCTGGCCGTAGCCCAGTGAGCCATACCGAGAGCACCGCGCCACCGGAATGCGGTCGCCGAGGGTTCGTTTACCACCCGCACACTCGGACTCGGGGGATGACATCACACTGAGCTTGGGGGGGGGCCAAGATGTCCGTTTTTTGGAGGAGCTGGATCACGGTCGTCATACTAGTCGCGACGGTACTGTCGATTCTGGCGACTCTAACCACTCTTCAGTTCGAGACCATACTCTCCCACTTCATCCACGGACGACTATCCGTTCTAGCCCAGACGTCACAGACATCGTTCCGTACGGCCGTGGGACTGGGACTGCCTCTCTCGAGCGTGCGCAATGCCGCTGCAATTCTCGAGCAGGCACGCCAAACGGATCCGAACATTTCCGCCGTCCACGTGTTCGATGCCTCGGGGAGAATCCTTCATTCAACCGATCCCAATCACACCACCAGCGTTCGTGCGGAAACACTGTTCGCGCAATCTGCATCCGAGGGCGATACGTGGCGCACCGAGACCGATGAGCATTTCCTGAGCGGGATTCGAATTCGCAATCTATCGAAAAAGACCGTAGGCGGCCTCATGATCGTATACCCCAAGACCGATCTGTCTACATCCGTGGGTGCCATGACCGCCCGTCTAGCCATATACGCCGTAGGTGTTCTCATAGTCATCGGGGTGATTGGCATCGGGGTCTTGTGGTTCGGGTTGCGCGATCTGGTCCGCGTCTTTACCGGTATCGAGTCGGTGTTTGCGGCGATCGAGCACCGGGAGTGGCGCCGGGCAGCAGGGGGCTCGGATCCGATGCCGGAGCCGGTCCGGGGCCTAGGGGTCGATACCGGGGAATTGAAGCGCCTCCTGCAATCGGCAGAAGAACAGTACGTTACCGCCGGTCGGAGCCTGGCAGCGCTGGACAGCGCGGCCGAGGACGCTGACCGTTCGGAGGAAGGAACCACCGCATGACCGTGGCCGAAACTGCGTCTCCGGGTCGCCTAACGGCCGGCCGTCTCGCGCCCTGGGCTGCGCTTCTGATCGGAGCGGCTGCCGTCGTTCTCGGGTACTTCACCGTACACGCGTTCAACCAGGCCGTCGAACCGGAACTCAACAACCGCTCGCGCCTCATTGGCACGATTGTCCGCACCAATATACAACGAGCGCTCGATGTCGGTGTGCCGTTGAATCAACTCAGAGGCACGGAGAAGTACCTGACGAATATTCTCGAAACCTTTCCAGAAGTTTCGCGGCTTGCCATTCGTGCAGCAGACAGCAAAATACTCTCCTTTGCCGAACGCGGCGCGGGCGGCATCACCACTTACGACATCACCCGAAAGAACGGCAAGGCACATACCCCGCCGAGCAGCTTCACTCCAAGGGCATTTACGTTTCCGATTCTCACAAGGAACACGGTCGTCGGCGACATCGTAATCGAGGGTGATCGCGCCTATGTCGAAAGGCAGTTCCGGAACGTCTTTCTCGACGTTCTGGTTGTCGTTCTCGTCGCCATTCTCGTTGCGTTCGAGGTCATGTTGGCGGTCGTTACGGCGTCTGTAAGCAAACCCCTCGACCGGTTACATCTGCTTCTGGAACGACAATCGCAGGGCGATTTCTCGCGTCGCCTGATGCATGAAGTAGCCACCAGTCTCGACCGCGTGACGGCACGATTCTCCGATCACAGTGAGGATCTGAACTCCCGATTCGCGCGACTTCTGGGCAGATACTCCGGTGATTACTCCGCTTCGTCTGCCCTGGAGCGTTTGAAAGAGACCGGGCGACGGTTCCGACTCACGGGAGACATACCGGCAGCCATTCGTCTGACCGACGTCGTCGACATGAGGCTCCCACTCTTTCTCTTTGTCATCGCCGAGGAACTCAGCAAGCCGTTCTTGCCACTTTACATCCAGGCCGCGATGACGGGTGAGGAATGGATTAGCGAAGAAATTATCATCAGCCTACCGTTGGTCGCGTATCTGATCGCGTTGGTTGCGCTCTCTCCCGTGACCAATTTCATCACCGAGCGCTACTCCAGGAAGGCCTGCTTCCTGGCGGCCCTGGTGCCGGTGGCGATCAGCCATGTCGGTCTCAGTCTGAGCGACAGTGTCGCTGAAATCGTTCTTTGGCGGGGGATCGCCGGTGCCGGCTATGCTGTCGCCACGATCGCCTGCCAGGACTATGCCCTCGGTGTGATCAAAGGCGGGCGTCGCGCCCGCGCGATAGGAGGCTTCATTGCGGTCATCATCGGTGGTACTTTCTGCGGCACCTCAATCGGTGGCGTTCTGGCCGACCGGATCGGACAGAGCAATGTGTTTCTCGTCGGTGCGGGACTGGTTTGCATCGCCGGTCTCATCGCACTGCCTATGCTCTCGAGCGACCATCTCGCTGGCTCGCGGCGCGCTGAGACCTCGAGCAACGGCAGAGGCATACTGTCCGCGTTTGCCAATCGTCGCTTCGTTGCCCTCTTGTTCGGAATTGCCATCCCGGCCAATGTTTTGGTGGCGGCATTTCTCTGGTATCTGGTTCCGCTCATTCTCGCAGACGTTGGGTCCAGCCCGGCGGACATCGGTCGCGCGCTCATGCTTTACTACCTGGTCATCCTACTGGTCGCGCCGCGTGTGGCCCAGCTCATCGCTCGGCCCCTCAGTGTGAACACGATGGTGGTAGTCGGTGGACTCGTTTCCGGACTGGCGTTGGTTATCGTGACCCACTGGCACGGCTTTTGGCCTATCGCCGCTGCGGTCGCCATCGCGGGCATCGGGCATTCTTTGATCCGGGCGCCGCAGGTAGAGATCGCCCTTCAAATCGACGAGACGATAACGCGCGGCACGGGTGTCATGCCCACCCTCGGTGCTCTGAGGACATTCGAACGCGCCGGGAGCATAATCGGCCTGTTGCTGGTCGCCATTGTCGCGACCGAGTTCGGATACGTAAAAACAGCCGCGTTCGCGGGATATTTCGTCATCGTAGGGGCCGGCGTCTACGCCCTTGCCAGCCGTTGGAACCGATGATGTTAGAGGAGGGTTAAACAATAGAGACGTTGAAAAAAATTACGGTATTGGTGATTGGGTTCGCTGCCTTTATCTTGGGTGCAGAGTACTCCGCCGCGACCGGATCCGGTGACAAAAAACTCATCTACATGGCCGTGTGGCGTGGCTGCGAGCAAGCGTGTGGAGCGTTCAAGCAGTCAATTGCCGAGAGCGGCATGAATGCCGAGGTCACGGTAAGAAACGCCAATCGCGACAAGAGCGTGCTCTCGAAGTACGTCCAGGAAGCAAGAGCGTTGAAGGCTGATCTAGTTGTCACATGGGGCACGAGCGTGACTCGCAGCATGGCGGGTACGCTCGAACAGATTAATGACAAACGGTTTCTTCATGACAAGCCGATCGTGTTCATGATCGTTGCCGATCCGATCGGAACGAAAATCATTAAAAGCTACGAAAAAACTGGTCGTCCCAACGTCACAGGCACTCGAAACCGAGTACCGGAAGAGGTAAATATCAATACCATCCGCTCCTACTATCCCGAGTTCAAGCGTCTCGGAATGCTCTACAACACCAATGAGAGCAATTCCGTTCTAAAGGTGGAGGAAGTTCGTTCGCTCAGCGCTACCATGGGCTTCGAGCTCGTCGCGCTCGAATTGAAACTCGATGCAGGCGGCTACCCCAGGCCGGAGTCCATTCCGATAGAGATGCAGGAGCTGAAAGAGAAGGGTGTCGATTTCATATATGTCGGTTCGAGTTCGTTTCTCAGGAAAAACCAGGATGTTTTCACGGAATCGGCCGTGGAGCATGGCATTCCGGTACTCAGTCCGTATGAGGCCATGGTGCGAAAATCCCACGCTCTCCTATCGGTAGCGGCGCGATATAGCGATGTAGGGAGACTCGCAGCGGAGCAGGCCCGAAAAATTCTGGTGGAGGGTATGGCTCCTGGAGATCTCCCGGTCCTGGCGGTGGAGCAATTTGCCTATGTGATCAACATGGACACGGCAAGCCGACTGAACCTGTTACCGCCCATCGAGGTTCTGCAAATTGCCGAGACGGTGAAGTAGCGCGTTGTAGAAAGAGTGGATCTGGTGGCTGGGAATGTCTGCTTTGGGTCGTTTCCTGCCTTTCGCCATCGTATCACGCGACCGACCGCTCTTAGGCGAGAGCAGACATTGGTGAACTGCATACTAATGCGACGCCAAATCTATGAATGACCGCTTTCGCCTAGCAGCGGCCGGTCAGCTGTTGAAAGTACGACCGGCAGAAAACGACCCAAAGCAATGGGATGGACTCCTCCTCCCCTAAACGGCATCTAGGTGCCACACTGGTAAGCGATACCACCAGTCAACGGAAAGGAGGAGTCACCATGAAGCTTACTCGGGTTGGAATTGATTTGGCAAAGAACGTGTTTCAGATACACGGTGTTGATCGTCACGGAAAGACGATGTGGAAGCGCCGCTTGAAGCGAGATCAGTGGTTGCAGGCGGTATTGGATCGAGCGGAGCCAGATTGTGTGATGGGCATGGAAGCGTGTGCCGGTGCCCATCACTGGGCTCGCGAGCTGCAGTCACGCGGTTATGCCGTCAGATTGATACCCCCACAGTTCGTCAAGCCCTACGTGAA
>CAXMNC010000142.1:0-3635 GCA_964194625.1 Acidiferrobacterales bacterium | reverse complement strand
CACTGTAACACAACTAGCGTCAGAAGGCGGCGTGCGGGAACTCGTGACGGCTCAACGGCTCTGGCGCGTGGTGAACCGGCCACAACGCCGGCACTCAACTTGCTCGATGTTGCCGCTGGCCCCGAAGCCAAAGCGCACGTTGATCACGCGAAAGTCGCGCAACCCTAGCCCACAGAGAAGGTGGCCAAGGATTTGCAACAATTTGGCATGCTTGCCGCCCAACATTTCTCCCCGGTCTGCAACAGAGATACTACAACATATAACACACTAGCCATGCGCGGTGTTTGCTTCTGTCGACACAGTGTTTCTGGAAACTCCTCGAGTTCAGGTTTTATATCTTTGCCCGCGACCTTTTCGCTCTTGCCCGGTGGATTCTTTCCGCTTGACACGGTGACCGTCGCGCGACAATCGACTTGCTCTTATTTCAGAGAATCGCCGTATCATAAATGGCTATAGCCGGCGCAGTACCTACGCCGCTACGTTCCTTCATTAAGCGTTCTTTGTTGCCACTTGACAGCGGGACAACTAACAAATGTTAGGTCCGATCAAACTTTTAGACCGGCTTCCCGTATCGCCTCCTTTAGCAGGCGTGTTAGTGCCTTGTCCTCGTAGGTTATGTCCTTCGCAATCTCTTTCATCCGCGCGGAGAGGCGCCGGTAGCCCCAGATACAACGCCGCTTGGTTTCCTCCCAGCCTTCACGTTCGTAGTACAAGGGCATATTGACCGCAAAATAGGAAATAGCGTCCGCATCCTTGAGCAAATCGGCACGCGCATCATGTCCAGTCTCATGAAGCGTTACCAACCGGCACGCCTCGCCAGCAATAGACCGGGCGACACCGCACTCGTCCAGGATTGCTCGCAGAATCTTCGCGCCGTTACGTGCATGCGCGGCCTTGAATGCGTCATAATCGTCATAGTCGGCGCGACGCACTTTTTGTGTCTCAACCGCCCGGTCGATGTCATGGGCGAGCGCGGCGATCTGCAGCGCTTGATCTGCCTTGGGGTCGAGTCGCAACAACCATTCAAGGGTGTTTTCGGCATGGCGCGGATCTTCCGGCACCTTGGAGGTTGCGATAATCACCCTGATCTTGCGTTTTGCACGTTCTAGGCTATCCATGATTCCGGCAGATGATAAGGCGGCGTATGGTTTCAATATTCATGACCGCGGCAATCACCACCAGCGCCAAATAAACCTGGTTGACGATAGCCCCGAGAAATATCACAAAGACGCGGACATCGCGCCCGAGACGGAATCCTTTGTCATGACGGATCCGCTCGTGCATAAGACTGTCGTACTTGTCCGCCGTATAGCTCAGCATAAACGAACCGATAATCGCCAGAAAACCGATCAACAGGATGAGGCTATCGGCTTTGTCCGTGTACACGTGCCACATCAAACCGAAAAGCAACAGGGCGTCGGCATACCGGTCCAGCACCGCATCGAACCACCCACCGTAGGCGCTGCTTTGAAACTTGAGCCGGGCCACTTCGCCATCGCAGCCGTCGATGATAGAGGCGAACTGTGCCAGAACACCGCCCAGCAAAAGGGCGAGATAACCGCCCACGGCAAACAGTCCGGCGGCCAGCAGGGAGCACAAGAACGAAAATACGGATATCTGAGTGGGAGAAATCGGGTGGTTCACCAGTCGGCGGGAAATCCTCGCTGACAGGGGTCGGTTCAGATAACGCGACACCGGGCCGTCGTTGGGCTTGTCCCGCAAGTTGGCCAAGAGCGCGTGTTCCGCCTGAGCGAGAACCGTGGGATCATCCACATCAATCCAGAAGCGACCGCTCACATCGACCGCCTTGACGTGGTCGTCGGCGGCCAGCACCCGCACCGCTGCAGACAGGGTGGTGTCATCTGACTCCTCTATGCAACGCTTGAGTGCGTCAAAAATGGCAGGCGTGCACAGGAAGATACCGGTGTCAAAGCCATTAAAGTCCGTCAACCCCTTGCCGATGTCGCGTATCTTCCCGCCCTCCGTCTTTACCCGGGTGACATCCTGCATGTCGATAATAGAATTGTGGGTATCGCCGTCGACAGCGAGGGCGATGTCACCCTCGGCCAAATCCAGCCCCATCAAATGTCGGGCAATGGACGGCTCAAAGAGATGATCCGCCATCAGCAGTAAAAAGGGTTCGCGCAGGCGTTCGCGTGCCTTTAGCACCGAAACGCCGTTTTCTTTTTCCCACTCGTCATTAACGAGGGTGGTGATATGAACCCCGAGGCGGCCGGTCAGCCGCTCCAGGAAGGCACGAACGTGTTCCCCCTGGTATCCGGTGACCACATAAAAGTCTTCCGCTCCCGCTGCTCGCGCGGCGCGAATGACCCGTTCGATCAAGGGGACCCCTAAAACGGGAATGAGGGCTTTGCTAGGCCCCCTCTGCCGTAGCCGGCTGCCCTTCCCGGCCGCGAGAATCAGACATTTCATACTCGTGGTCTCCGTCACCGCGGATGAAGCGTTCAACCATCTGAAATGCCTCATCGTCGGTGAACTGACGCGGCGGATGCTTGAAGAAATAGGAGGAGGGCGAGTAGAGTGCCCCCCCTTCGCCACGCTCTAACGCCAGTTTTGCACAGCGGATGGCGTCAATAGCAACACCGGCCGAGTTAGGAGAATCCTCCACCGAAAGGCGAAGCTCGAGGTCCATGGGCACATTACCGAAGAGCTTGCCTTCCATGCGTATGAAACAGATTTTGTTGTCATTTTGCCATGGCACATAGTCACTGGGGCCTATATGGATATTCTCATCGTCCAGTCGCTTCTCGGCGACCGACTGTACCGCCTCCGTTTTCGATTCTTTCTTGGAGAGTAGACGGCTGTGGTTGAGCATGTTCAGAAAGTCAGTGTTACCGCCGGTGTTGAGCTGATAGGTACGTTCTAGCTTGACGCCGCGTTTCTTGAACAGGTCAGTCAACAACCGGTGCGTGATCGTAGCCCCAAGTTGTGACTTGATGTCATCGCCCAGAACGGGCAAGTTTTTTTCTTGGAAGCGGCGGGCCCAGGCGGGGTCGCTGGCGATAAAGACAGGGATGTTGTTAATGAAGCCGATTCCTGCCTGCAGGGCACACGCCGCGTAAAACTGCGTCGCCGCTTCGGATCCCACTGGAAGGTAGTTCATCAAGACCTCAGTGCCCGATTTCCGGAGGATGTGAACGACTTCGTCGTTGTCGGGTTCTTGCGCATCAGCCCGAACAAAGGTGCGATTATGAGCGTAGTCGCGCATATGGTCGGAGAAACCATCCAAGACTGGCCCCATGTGTACAGCGACACCGGCCCTGGGAATATCAGGGCAAAATACGGTGGTGCAGTTCGGTCGCGAAAAGATTGCTTCGGCCAGGTCTTGGCCGACCTTGCGCGCGTCGATGTCGAACGCCGCTACAACTTCGATATCGGAAGGCGAATACCCGCCAATCTGCCAGTGCATGAGACCGATAGCGTCATCAAGAGTCTTTTCCCGGTAGTAATGGATTCCCTGAATCAATGAACTGGCACAGTTTCCAACGCCGACAATCCCGATCTTTATCTTGCTTACAGTACACCTCCTAGCGCTCTGTATGATTGCTACAACAAGGGCGCAGACACAAGTCCGTCAAGGATTAGCTTCTTGAGCGCCGGATCTTCTGCTTGCG
>CAXMNC010000141.1:0-2734 GCA_964194625.1 Acidiferrobacterales bacterium | reverse complement strand
GCCCAGGATCCGAATAACAGGTCGCCCAATGGCAGATACCTCCGTCTGATGACGAATGTGCCACGCAAGCCATCGCTCTCAGGGCCAGACTTACCCACCCTTTGCCCACGCTCCGCCAATGTTCCCGGAACGTGGCTCCATGGAAAGAGGGCGGGTAAGTCTGGCTGCGGTTACCATGGGAGTACGTTGGGCGTGCCCGCTTGATTCCGGAACCAAGACAATGCGACTAGTACACTGCCATAAGACACAAGATTTTCGGCGGCTTGCCAAGCAGCGGTTACCGAGCCCGATCTTTCATTACATCGATGGTGCGGCCGACGATGAAGTGACTTATCGGCGCAATACCGCAGCCTTTGAAACCTGTGACTTAGTCCCCAGCGTGTTAGCTGGCGTCGAGCACATCGATATGTCGACGACCGTGATGGGCCAGAAGCTCGACATGCCCTTGTTTTTGTCGCCGACGGCGTTGCAGCGGCTGTTTCATCATGACGGCGAACGTGCAGTCGGCAAAGCCGCGGAAAAATTCGGTACGCTGTTCGGGATCTCGTCATTGGGCACGATCAGTATCGAGGAGGTCGGTCGCACGATCGCCACACCCAAAATGTTTCAGCTGTATGTACACAAGGATAAGGGACTGAACAACAGCATGATCGAACGCTGCAAGGAGGCCAATTTCGAGGTGCTGGCACTGACAGTGGATACCATCGTGGGGGGTAATCGCGAGCGCGATCTGTATACCGGTTTTACGTCACCGCCAAAACTGACACTGAAAAGCCTGCTAAGTTTTGCCGCGCATCCGGCCTGGGCGTTTAATCACTATACACGCGGAAAATTCGAGCTGTCGCAGCTAAAGGATTACGTTGAAGAGGGTACCAACATCGCGGTGTCGGTGGCCGATTACTTCAGTACCATGCTGGACCAGTCGATGGATTGGCAAACCGCTGAAGACATCAATAATACCTGGGGTAAGCAGTTCGTCCTGAAAGGTGTGATGTCGGTCGAGGATGCCAGGCGCGCGGTGGATATCGGTGCCACAGCTATCATGGTGTCCAATCATGGCGGCAGACAGTTAGACGGCTCGCGCGCACCGTTTGATCAGCTCGCCGAAATTGTCGATGCCGTCGGCGACAAGATTGATGTCATTTGTGACGGTGGTATCCGCCGTGGTACGCATGTACTGAAAGCATTATCGGTTGGGGCCAAAGCCTGTTCCGGTGGGCGTTTGTATCTGTATGCCTTGGCGGCTGCCGGCCAGGCGGGCGTTGAAAAGGCCTTGGGTAACCTTAAAGCTGAAATCGAACGTGACATGAAATTGATGGGCTGCAAGTCAATCCAGAATCTCGGCAGACATAATTTAAGATACCGATGATTTATAAAGAGAGAACCACTGGAGGATGCTGACATTAAAAAGACGGAACAGCCGGCCACAACCGGCCATTTTCATCCTGGACTCGAATGGCCAAAAGGGGTCGGGTCCGGTCGCTCGCTGCTCTGCACGACCATGTTGCAGTACGATAGGCCGAAATCGGCCAACTCCGGTCGGTCATCTCACTCTCCGAGACTCCTCGGGGATTAGGGTAAGCAGACGGTCACGATCGCGAGCTGGCCGGCTCGTGATGCCCCGTTCCTGCCTTTCGCCTATACGGGCTTGAGGGCTTCGGTAATCACCGTCGTCGAGGCAAACCAGTACTCGCCCTTCTCGTTTAGGTCGCCCAACTCTGCGGCCCATGCTTCCAGTTCGCCTTCGGGGACAAGCCCCTGTGACTGGACGAATCCCTTTACCATCGGGGCCAAGTACTGGCTGAAGGCGTTCTCGCTGGACGACGTGTTCAGGACCGTGACCGGGAGTTGCCGGACAACCTGAAATCCACCTTTGCGGAGCTTCGTCGGCAGTATCGACGGCAAGTTGGGGAACGGGGCGTGCTTGTCGAAAGCCTGCAGTACCTTTTGCATGCGCTCCGGATTCTCGGAATGCCAGACGAGCGAATCCCAGTTCGTCGCCAGCAATACGAACCTTCCTCCGCGCTTGAGCACGCGGTGAATTTCCGATAACGCTTTCTCCAGTTCAGGCACGTATTCCAGCACCTGAACGCCATAGACTGCATCGAATCGTCCATCCTCATAGGGGATTTCAAGCACGTTGGCTACCTGACATTCGACGTGCGAGAACTCGTCGCAGTTCTGCTTCGCCATCGCGATCTGATCTTCGCTAATGTCGATCGCGCATACGGCACCGCTCGCACCGACGAATCTCGCAGCTTCTCGGGAGTAGAATCCGCCACCACATCCGAATTCCAGAACGTGCTCCCCGGGAGAGAGGTGAACGGCATCGAGGACGGCAGTCCTCCGCACCACCAGGTCGTGACATTGCGCAATAGCTTGTTGAAGGCGAGCCATCTCGCCATCGAACTGCAGTCCGGCCATGTATCCCTCCCGATTCTTCGTCTCACTTCTGCTCGACGAGTCTAAGACCCCGTCAGTGAGATGTGCAATGACGGCTTGTGGCTATCTGCTGCCGCCTCGGCCCTCTCGGCGAATGTCCGCTGTCAGGTCGATGAGCGGGAGGATAGCGAGAGTGGGGAACGGCAACAGTGGGTCGCAAGTCGCCGTTGGGCGGTCACGGACGGATTTCATCGCCTAAACGGCGGGAAACGGCCACAAAGAGACCGTCAGGCTTTGGTTAAGAGAAGGTCCTTTGCAAACGATTGAGCTCAGTTGAGCGACACGCGGTCTC
>CAXMNC010000140.1:0-2726 GCA_964194625.1 Acidiferrobacterales bacterium | reverse complement strand
TGAACAAGAGTACGAATATTTGGTGCGTCTCAAGGAAGACCTGAACATTGAAATTGGACTCATGGATGAGGCGTACGCATATGCCCAATCTAGAATTGAAGCTGCCGTGGCTCTTGAGGAAATCGTTGCCAACCCATCAATATCTGGTGATCAAGCAGTCGCCTTGCCCCGGGCATTGGAAACCGTAAGTTGGCGTTCATTCCCACAGATCGACGCCTTCGTATATAGCGAACTGCAAAGCAGCGGCAATCTTGCATTGATAAGGTCGGTGTCATTGCGCCGAAGCCTCGCCAACCATTACACATCTATTCGGGGTTATTCGCGTGTCGGACTTGATCTTGACATTCAACATCAGTTCGATCGGCTCACCGCAGGGATATTAACGACCGGTGAACTTCGTGCGATTGAGGACGAATCTTGGCAAGGCGAGAAGCACACGATCTCAGCTGAACGTGCTGCTGAAATAATAGACAAATTGCTGAAGCGACAAGGCGCAATTGACTTGATTCCGAATATGGTGCAACACCACGTATTTAATCAAAAAGTGATTCAACTCACTCGTGATCAGGCGATGAAGATCATTGATCAGATAGATTTACTCATTCAAGATCTTGACGAGTGACGCGAAGCGCACCGATTTCCAGAGACTTTGACATATTTTCTGTGTCCGCTTCTGGCCGAAAGCGGACCTTAATTTCACCTAATTTCTAATGATCTGAACGTCCGCTTTGGAGAAAAGCGGACATTAGTGGTTGGGTGCCAGAAATCGGCCTGACGAATGACCGCTTTCCACCCAGAAGCGGACATTAGTCTAAACTTCCCCAAAAGGTCCGCTAATGACCCAAAGCAGACATTGGTTTCTTTCGTCAGTTCAGGAGTGCACGCATGAAACTTGACCATTCCACCTGTCTTTCCTACGGGCTGCTGTTAACGTTGGTCATGTTCGGGAACGCTGCCGCCGAAATCGTAGTTGGCGATCGTAGTGTGAGCTGTGCCGAGGACCCGGCCTGTATTAACCGCCTTCACCCCGACATTCCAATGGTTGCCAAAGCGGATCCCGGCGAGCGCATCGTATTCCTCGGCCGTGATGCTTTTGACCTGACCCTCGACCCGGACAAGTTCTCAATCGCGAAGACCATACCCCGAGAAGGGTTCGGCATTGTCCATGCGCTGACCGGGCCGGTCTTTATTAACGGCGCGGAAGCGGGCGATGTGTTAGCAGTAACCATCGAGGCGCTCGAGCCTGACGATGTCGGCTGGACCAAGGCTGGACCATTTGGATTCGCCGGCGATCAGTTCGGAACAGATGAGCGATTCATCGTATGGCGCATCAATGGCGATTTTGCCACTAGCGATGCTCTGCCGGGCGTGCGTATTCCGAACGCGAGTTTTCCCGGCGTCGTCACGACCTTACCCGGCGAAGAGTTGCTCGCTGAAGTGCTGGCGCGAGAGACTCAGCTGCTCGAATCGGGCGGCGCCGTGATGAACCCCGATCCCGACGAGGCAGAGCCGGCAATGCTGTGCGGAGTGGAAGGGACGAAATCGTCGGAGTGCCTCCGGACGATTCCGCCACGTGAGCACGGGGGCAACATGGACATCCGCTATATCACGACCGGTACCACGGTGTACCTGCCGTGTTTCATCGATGGCTGCGGTCTGGCGGTTGGTGACTTCCACTACGCGCAGGGCGATGGAGAGGTGGCAGGCACGGCGATCGAGATGGGCGGCAGGATGACAGTCACCGCCCGCGTAGTGGAGAGCCCACCCGATCTGTCTCACGGCCCTCACTATGAGGGCCCGGCGTCGGTGTTGAGGATACCGTCAGAGCGCTTTTACGCCGTGACCGGTTTCCCGATCAAGGAAAAAGGTGACGTACCCGCAAACCTCGCCTACCTCGACTCCCCAAAAATTGCGGGTCTAAGCAACCTGTCGGGTGATATCAATCTTGCGGCACGAAATGCGCTGGCCGCCATGATTGACCACATCGTGTCGGAGTATGGTTATGACCGGACGCAGGCCTACATGATCGCGAGTGTTGCTGTCGATATGCGGATCGGCCAATTGGTTGACGTTCCAAACGTCGGCGTAACCGCGATACTACCGTTGGACATTTTTGTCGGGCGCGATTAACCCTTTTTTCGAATGACTCGTACGGCTGCTTTTGGCCGAGGCCGTGTAAAAAGAAGATTCTTCAGACAGCGACACAGCAAAAAGTATTTTGTCTTCACGCAGGTTGCAGTGCATTGATGCTTTTCTCTGCACCAAGTACCTTGATAGCTCGTTTCATGTTGTAAGCCAGTATATGAAGGCTCATTTCCGCCTTCACACTCGGTAATCGTTTGGTCAGGAAGTGCGTTGCACCCATTGCGTGCTTGAGGGTGCCGAACGGATGCTCCACCAACGCTTTGCGTCGGCGCATGGCATCTCGCTCCTGCTTCAGCTCGGCGGCTGCCTTGTCGAGAACGCCTTCCTTCTCCCAACGCTTGATGCGCCGCTTTGTATCCGTCGTGCAATCTACCTTGAGTGGGCAGGACCCACAACGGTTTGTCCAGTAGACCCAAAGTGTTTTGCCTTTCTCCTCGCGCTCGCGACGCTTCGTCAGGCGTTCCCCGGCCGGGCAGATATACTCGTTGCGTTTCGCTTCATAACGAAAGTCCGCCTTCGAGTAACGACCTTTGGACTTGGCCGGCGAAGTATCCGTCTTCGGCACCAGCGCTGTGATATCC
>CAXMNC010000139.1:0-9308 GCA_964194625.1 Acidiferrobacterales bacterium | reverse complement strand
GGCCGATCGCCAGAACCAACAAAGCGACCATGACTTCAATCAAACTAAAGCCACGCTGACGGCGGGGCCGGGTTACGGAAGCGGGGGATAAGCTTTGCATGGTCATCACCTAACAGCTCGCAGGGGGAATCGGATGGCCGGCGGAATCTTTAGCAATGGCGGCGCGGCCCGTCATCGAGATCTGGATCAGCCGGCCGTAACTGGCGAGCCGGTCATCACAGAGGCTGAAGCTCTGGGCTGTTGCCGGGACGGTGGTCCAGGCAATGAGACCGGGACCGCTGTAGGCGAACTGATCGTCGATAGCGGCGGTGCCGGTCAGGGTGTTCTGGCCGTCGAGCGCTTCGTGCAGGCGCAGCACTTGGCCCGCACCATCGATAACAATCCAGCCCGTGCTCCAGGGGCCCGCACTGCCGGTGCAGGCGGCGAAAGGATCACTGGCGCGGCAGATGGTGATGTTCGCCCCGCGCTTGACCGCCTCACTGCGGGCAAACGCCAGGTCTGCCATGAGCCCATTGGCCTGACTGCTGAGACGGTTGTTCTTGACGAAGTTGACGAAGCTCGGGGCGGCCAGGCCCATCAGGATGCTGGCGATGACCACGGTGATCATGATCTCGACGAGGGTAAAGCCAAAGGCGCGATTCAGAACGAACGGTTTGTTTTTACCGATGAACGGTCCGATCTGGGGTCGAGCACGACCGACGAACGGTAATAAAAGGCCGATAAAAGGCACACCACGTCGTCTTGTTTCCGCCCCATTTCGTACCGATTGGGAAACAAGTGTCATGACTGTCGTGCTACTTCCCTGTAGAAAACTCTTTGTATTCAATGTCTTTCTACTTGGACGGTAATAATGCCGCATCTACAATAATTTCCGACCCCGCAAGAGTCAATAGGCCTGCCAACGTTCACAGGCCGAAGGCTTGAGTGGTGGCATCCCGAATAGGGCGCCTCCGTGCTCGCGACATTGGGTCGCCTATACTTGTTAACTGGCCACTTGTTCGGCATGGTCGGATCGACAGAATGTGCGATTGCAGGCCGGAGGAACGGTGGCGATCTCAAATCGTATAAGTAGAAAGTAAAGTCGCAATAGGAAAAACTTTGGGTATGCTGCAGTAGCACAGGCGTATAACTCTTTGTTTTGGAAAGGGGCGGGGCCATGAAAAAACGCGTAGATGTTCGTGATCTTCGTCTGGGTATGTACGTAGCGGAGTTGGATCGGCCCTGGCTTGAAACACCCTTCCTATTTCAGGGATTCGAGCTCTCCAGCCCCCAAGAGATAGACCAGCTTAGAGAGCACTGCCAATACGTCTATATTGACGCCGAGCTTGGTGATGATCTGGTGCCGGTGAAAGGGCGCAAAGAACTACCGCATAGAACACAAGCGCTTAGAATCGCTGAGAAAAAGCTAAAACAAGAATTCAAGGTGTTGCTCGAGAGTCCTGAGCGCAATCAGGGCAAGCTGCCTTATCGCGATCGGAAGCCATACCGTGACCAGTTACCCCTGGAAGAAGAGTTAGAGCGCGCCATTCAGCTGGAGTCAGCGGCCTGGGGAATGGTGCGAGAGGCCCTAGTTGGTGTGCGCGAAGGAAAACCGGTCGACGCCAAGGCGGCCGAGAGTGTTGTGCGTGACATGGTCGAAAGTGTGGTGCGGAACCCCGATGCGTTGTTGGAAGTAAGCTGCCAAAAACATGAAAGCAGGTTTGCCTCCAATCAAGGTGTGCCCATGGAGGAGGAAATCGGACGGGCAAGGAAGATCGAATCGGATGCCAAGAATGTGGTCGGGGAGACCCTGAAAGATGTGCGTCAGGGTAAAGCCGTCGATAGTGAGCTTGCAAAGAAGGTCGTAGATGGTCTCGTCAGCAGCGTGGAGCGAAACCCAGACAGCCTGGTCCTGCTAAACCAGCAGAAACAGACAGAGACGTATATGTCTCTTCATGCCATCAGAACGTGTACGTTGGTGTTGATCTTCGGTCGCCATCTCAGCCTCAGCCGTGATCAGCTCATGATTCTTGGACTGGGGGCGCTCATGCATGATGTGGGCATGGTAAAGGTGCCCGACGAAATCCTTAACAAACCTATCGGTCTCAGTGAAGCTGAATTCGAAATCATGGAGGGTCACGTAGCAGCAGGTGTAGAGATACTTAAGGGTTCCGATGGCTTTCCTCATGAGTCGATACAGATTGTTGAGCAACATCATGAACGCCATGACGGGTCTGGCTATCCGAGGAAAATAAACGGCGATCTGATTGGGTTGTCGGGTTCGATCGGCGCGATTGTCGATGTTTACGATGCCATCACGAGTCAGCGGATCTACCGCGGTGGTATCTCAGCCGAAGACGCACTCAAGCGCATGTATGAATGGCGTCGCAAGGATTTTCAGCCCGAACTGGTCGAGGAGTTCATCAGGTGCATGGGAATCTTTCCGATCGGGAGTTTGGTAGAGCTCAATACAGGCGGTATCGGTGTTGTCATTACGATTAACCGCGAACGGCGACTCAAGCCGAAAGTGGCGCTCGTGCTTCGAAGCAACAAAGAACCCTATTCGGAATGCTTTGTCGCTGACTTGGTCAACCATCGCACTCGGACTGGCGGTGAATTGCGCATTAAGCGGGTATTGCCATCCGGCGCTTTCGGTATCAATCCAGTGGATCATATTGCCAAACTTTAAAGCCGGCGGTATGGGTTGCTAAACGCAACGCTAACTAGCACTGCACTTCAACGAGCTTCGTTCCTACAATCGGTGATAACTCGTGTCGGCACTTGCTGGGGTGGGCGGCAGGCTTGATAATGTTGGCCCAGCGAAACAGCGCGATGTCGAGAACGTAGGTCTGTCCAGTTGTTTAGATCATGAGAGTCGACCCAAATAGCCAGCTTGTCGAAGGCGTGCGCTTCGTTCCATCTCCGAATTGTGACGACAGGCCTAAAGGCATGGCTATCGGTGTCCTGGTCATGCATGCGATTAGTCTGCCACCGGATGATTTCGGTGGGCCCGCTATCGAGCAGTTCTTTTGCAACGCGTTAGATCCTAGTGGGCATCCATATTTTGCTGAGGTTTGTGATCTGCAAGTGTCAGCGCATTTACTCATACGACGCAACGGTGCACTTATACAGTTTGTGCCCTTTCATAGACGAGCGTGGCATGCCGGTGAGTCCTGCTGTCTAGGGCGTACTCGTGTTAACGATTTTTCGATTGGCATAGAACTTGAGGGCAGCGATCATCTGCCTTTCGAGCCCGATCAGTATAGCGCGTTGACTGATGTGGTGCAGGCGATCATGGTTGCTTATCCGGCAATCACGCGTGATCGAATTTTCGGTCATAGCGACATCGCACCTGGACGAAAGACCGATCCCGGCCCACAGTTCGACTGGCCACGTTTTCTCGCGAATTTGTGATGGCGATGCTTGCTATTCACGTGGGCGCCCCGGTACATTACCAGCTGACTTGAACTTATACTTGACCTCCTATGTTTGAAGTTGTCTCTGCCATTCTTTTGGCGGTGGCGCTAGACCGATTCGTTCCCGATCACTTGCGCGTGGATCCGTTCGCATGGGTGCGTGCTATGGGCGAGTTTGTTGCGCAACGATTCGACAGTGATAGCCGTTCTCACGGCACGATCGCGTTGGTGATTGTTGTCGTCGTTGTGTTGATAGTCATTGTGGTTCTACATTCTGTATTAGGACTGATAGCCTGGATATTTCAGTTTGCATTCGATGTGTTGGTTTTATTTTGGTGTGTGGGTCTTCATCGTCTCGGAGAGCGAGTCCAAGATGTTGCCGATGCTTTACAGGCCGGCGATATTTCAGTGGCGAATGAAAACCTACGTACACTTTCGGGCCAGCTATCGGATGACTTAAGTGAATCCAGCATCGCCCACGATACGGTTGTGGTGATCTTGAAGCAGGGCAATTCTAACGTCATCGCGCCGTTGTTCTGGTTCGCGCTGCTTGGGCCTTTTGGCGCCATTCTGCAACGCATGACCGGCGCACTGTCCCGACTGTGGGCGGGAGATGCGGAACGATCAACGAGCTTTGGTTGGGCAACGGCGCGTTTATCCAATCTGCTTGCTTGGGTGCCGGCGCGTATCACAGCGTTGAGCTACGCCGCCGTAGGCAGTTTCGAAGATGCTCTTCGTTGTTGGCGTCACGCGCGGGATATGTGGTCCGACAGTGCGGATGGCCCCTTATTGGCAGCTGGATTAGGTGCCATGCAGATGAAGAATTGTGAGGCCGTTGCCGGAGATGATGACGATGAAGCGCTTGTCGTTGTGACGGCAAATACAACCCATGTGCAACGCGCGTTAGCATTGGTGTGGCGCGCGCTCTTGTTCTGGCTGCTATTGGTTTTTGTCGTATTGGTCCTCAGTTTAGTGGCGAGTTAGTTTCCGTCTCGCGCAAGCTCATGGCGTTATCGTCTTCGATGTGGATTCCAACATGAAGACGTCGGCTTGGCGCTTACTCTTGGTGCTCGTAGTAGTCTTTGCAATGGTGCCGGTAGCCCTAGCGCGGATCGAGGTACAAGACGACGCCGGTAAGATCGTCAGCGTAGCAAAGCCGGCGCGCCGAATTGTTAGTCTGTCACCCCACGCGACGGAGTTGCTATTTGTAGCAGGGGCCGGACCCTATGTGGTAGGGGTAGCCGCCTACAGCGATTACCCGCAAGCAGCTGGCGATATTCCTCGTATCGGTGATGCTAGTGGCTTGAATCTGGAAAAGATCGTCGGTTTGCGCCCTGATTTGGTAGTGGCGTGGAAGAGTGGGAATCCGCCGCGAGTGGTAAAGAGGCTTGAGGAACTCGGTATTCCAGTGTTTCGTTCAGAGCCACGAAGCATGGGGGATATCGCCGAGAATATCGAAGACTTGGGAATGCTGGCCGACACGCTGGACGTGGCTCGGCGCGAGAGCGCCGATTTCAGGCTACGGTATTCGGACCTAAGATCACGCTATGCCCACCGGAAGGCGGTTGGCGTGTTCTACCAAATCTGGCATAGCCCACTTATGACTGTGAACGGACAGCATCTTATCAGCGATGTTATCCAACTATGTGGCGGCATCAACGTATTCTCTAATTTGCCGACATTGACACCTCAGATCGATATCGAGGCGGTACTACAAGCGAACCCAACTGCGATTGTTGCGGCTGGTTTGAACGATTCAACTGTGTTGGATGGCTGGAAAAAATGGACCTATGTCGATGCCGTGAAGAAAGATAATCTGTTTCTCATTCCCTACAATCTGATCGCACGGCAAAGTCCGCGTATTCTCGACGGCGCCGAACGGCTGTGTGCTGCTCTGGAAAAGGTGCGGGCAAGTTACAAGTAGCAAGTGGCAAGCAAGAGTCAACTATGAAACAACACCGACTCGCGGCACCGTAGTTTCTGTCGTCAGTCTTCTGTTCTCTGTTTTTCGGATCCCCAGAGAACGTCTTGACGGCCAGCTTGGACATTCAAGGTCCGGGCAATTACAAACAACAGATCGGACAGGCGATTGACGTACTGCACGATAAGTTCGGATATTTGCTCTTGCTTGCTCAAGCTGATGATACGGCGTTCGGCACGCCGGCATACGGTACGGGCGACGTGGCACACGGCAGCTGCTGCACTTCCGCCAGGTAGGATGAAGTCCTTAAGTGGCGACAGGTTGGCATTTAGATCGTCGAGTACTTGTTCAAGTTCGTTGACGTGATGCTGTTTAATGGCCGTGTGTCCTGGCAGGCACAGTTCACCGCCGAGGTCGAATAAGCGGTGTTGCACACCTACCAGGCATTCGTGAATTTCCTCAGGTAGAGTGTGCGTCAGTAGTAGCCCTATAACACTGTTTAGCTCATCGACGGTGCCATAGGCCTCCACCCGTGGACTGTCCTTGCTGACGCGAGTGCCGTCGCCGAGGCCGGTAGTGCCATCGTCGCCGGTGCGCGTATAAATTTTTGAAAGGCGATGTCCCATCGGTTACGGTTGTTCCAGTTTGTAAATAACGGGCAATTCCATATCAACCGATTTTCCCTCGAGCAGGGTTGTGATTTCGACTAGGGGCTCAACTTGCTGCAGTGCCTTGAGCGCCGATTTATCAAGCAATCGATAGCCAGAACTGCGAGCGATGTAAATATTAGTAAGCTTTCCGTCGGGTTGTACCAGAAACCCGATTCGCACATGGCCTTGCCACCCGCGTTGTCGGGCAAGGGCTGGATATGAAAAATAGCGTGCGAGGTCAGTTTGCAGTTTTCCGCGAATGTGAGCGCTCGCCAATTTCGTTTTATCACCGGTTGTTGTATTAGCGGTTGTTACCGGCGACCTAAACTTGACCATGGATGGCATCACGATGGCCTTGTCGAGAGGTCGTCGCTGGCGCTGCGTGCCTGTGAAAGGCGCAGCGTTCGACGTTGCGGGGGTCGGCATAGGTACCGCTGTTTCCATGGCGATCGGGTTTTCACGAATATCTTCGGGTTTGCGCAGTATTTTGTTGATTTCCAGCTTGGCGACCGTTCGTATTGTCGTTGGTGTATCGAAATTACTGTCGCGTTCATTATCGCGAGTGTGCCGGGGTTTTGGACGATTGACATTTGTTCTGGCGAGCCGCGACGCTTGCGAGGTCGCAGCCGTGCGAACATCGGTCGCTACGCTTGCTTGGTCGAGAGTTGTCAATTCCACTGAGAGAACCACATCAGAACGGTAATCAGGCAATATGAGCACGGGCCACGATGCTAATATCATGACGTGGACGACGGCCGAAACTGCTGCGAATCTCAACATGTATAGTTTAGCCCGCGCTCAAAGATTGCTTGCTGGGTAGGCCAAGGTGATAAGGATATTGCGACCCAACATGTTGAAGGTATCAATGGTCTGGTACTCCTTGTCAAAGACATTTCCGATGCGTGCTCTCAACTGCCAATCCTTAGATATTCGTCGTGCCGCGCGTAGATTCAAGATTCCGTAACCTGGAACCTCGATCGTGTTAGCAGCGTCATCGAAACGTTCGCTTTGGGCGAGCACAGTCAGGCCGATCTCCGTATTACCGACTCGCCGATCCAGGTCCAGCTTTAGGCTCCGTTGGGCTCTGCGTGCCAGTTTATTATCCGTGGCATCGTCGCGTGGGTCGACATAAGATAGCGTTGCCCGTGCCCTCCAATCCGCGAGGATCGCGGATAGCTGTGCCTCCAGCCCCTTTATTGTCACCTCGTCGATGTTTTGTGGAATGAAGTTTGCGTCCAACGCGATCAAATCGTCGATGTTGGTTTCATAGACGCGCACATCCCAGCCGCCGTACCGATGCTTGCCACTTAGGCCGATTTCGAAGGAGTTGGATGTCTCTGGGTCCAGATTCGGGTTGGCGGTGGGAAAAACCAGCGGCCCAAACACGAAAGGCGGGAAGAATAGATCATTGAAGGTCGGCGCCCGAAATGCGGTGCCGTACAAGACCACTAGTCGTAACGGATCAGCAAGATCATAACCCCATGCTATGTTTCCCGTGGTTTCGTTACCGAACTGTTCATTGTCATCGCCGCGTACACCTAACAAAATGTCGTGCTTGCCAAATCGACCCTGGTACTGGGTGAACACGGCGTCGTTGCGCCTCGATGTTTCCGTAAAATTGGTGGTGCTATCGAGTCGATCGTCACGCAGATCAATGCCGGCGGTGACGATCTGATCGGTGCCGAGCGTCAAGTCGTTTTGCCAAACGAATGACCGAATCTCGGTATCGAATCGGATTTCGGGCGCGGCCCCATCGTCGCGAAATGTGCGACGCTCGTCTAAGCTGCGTCCTGTCTCGATCAGCGTGCCCCAGTTTGGTGCGGGCCGCGCGCGCACCTTAACGCTAACGATCTGTTGGGTGAAATCGTCCTCGTTACCGCTGGTTGCGAAGTTATCGAATTCCGTATTGCCGTCTGCGTGTAAACCAACAACCTCTACTTCGCTCCCATTCGCAAATCGGTGACCATAGCGCGCATTAAAGGCGTCACTGTTATAGCCATCGTCGTCAGGTTCGTTAATCGGTATCCCAAACTGACTCGTCGGTTCGCGTGCATCGATACCGTTAGTACGAAAACGACTCAGGCTGACATTAAACCAATTGTTGTCCACGCTCCCCGAGAAACCGGCCGTCACCTCACTGGTAGCGTTGGAGCCGGCGCTAACTGCGACGCGCGCTTGGGGCGGCCCTTCGCCCGTGCGCGTGAAAATCTGGATCATGCCACCAATCGCCCGCGAACCATAGAGGGTAGAACGTGGACCGCGCACAACCTCGATGTGATCGATTTCCGATAGCGGAATGAATTCCCAGGATGTCGTTCCGGCTGACACTGAGCCGATTTCAACACCGTCAATGAGCACGAGCACTTGTTCGGGATCGGTGCCCCGCATAAAAACGGACGTGAGCTTGCCATAGCCACCACTGCTAGTGACGTCGAGGCCGGCGACACCTCTTAAGACTTCGGCTAGGTCCAGTGCACCACTATTGTCGATTTCTTCGCGCGTAATCACGGTCACGGACGCAAGTGACTCATCCGCAGTCTCTGCGGTCCGGGTGGCGGTGACGATTATCGGCGATTGTTGGCGATCGGCTGCATATGAGATTTGAATAATGGCGCACGCCGTACCGAGCACGGCAAGCCAGGCAGAATATTTTTTCATTTCTTTCTCCACACTTTGCGCACACCCGCGCAGTTGAGTTAAAGCGGCGTGTGGAGGATCAGAGGGTTTAAACCGCCCGTGCCACCCACCCGCGACAGCGTTACCGGATCGCTTCAGGTCGGTCTCCGGGCTTACGAGTGGTGGCATTACCAGGCGAATCGCCTTCCCGTGCCAGTGCACAGTGGCAGAATGATTCGCCGCAACTCGATCACCGTTGCGGGGGCAGCGTCGGAATTGTTTCGTGCTTAAAAGCACGATTCGCACCGACTTCCCGTTTCATCCCTCGGGCGAGTGCCGTCGGGACACCTAAAGCGGTTGCTAAGATACAGGATGCAAACTGGTGGGCGCAAGCACCACCGACTTTGGGTGATGTTTTGTCGTCAGTTAAGACCGATCGGCTATTCGGCCACCCATGACGGCAGAGGCGCCGTGGCAGGTTGTGGCCTAGCGGCTAATCGATATCGGTGTTCGTGCCCAAAGGTCTAGCTCGGCATGCTCGGTTTGCGATGCTTGGTTGGCTACAGGGCGCGAAACCAATTGTGAGCGGCCACATACCGGACACTTGAACCACGATTGCTCGCTATGTACGCCTAACTCTTGGTGGGTTTGTGCCATCACGGAATAACAACGTCTACAGCGCATGGACGGATCTCCTCGCTAGCCACAGCCTGGGGCGTTAGCCGT
>CAXMNC010000138.1:0-51528 GCA_964194625.1 Acidiferrobacterales bacterium | reverse complement strand
GAGACATCTTCGGGGGTTGGATCATGTCGCAGGTCGATATCGCCGGCGGCATTGCCGCCGCCCGCCGAGCCCAGGGTAGGGTGGTTACGGTGGCTGTCAATGCGCTGGAGTTCAAAAAGACGGTATTCGTTGGGGATGTCGTGAGTTGTTATGCCGCAGTCACCGGCGTGGGTAGAACGTCTATTACGATCAAGACCGATGTCTATGCAGAGCGGCGCGCTGCTACAGAATATGTAAAGGTCACGGAGGCGACCTTTACCTATGTCGCGATTGGTGATGATGGGAGGCCAAGGGTAGTACCGGAGGAGAGCCCCTCCCCAACCCTCCCCGACTAGCGGGGAGGGAGGAGGTCTTTGAACAAATTCTGCCAGTCAGGGCTACTCGGTCGGAAGGCCGGCGGCTTTCCAGGCCTCCATACCCCCTTCCATGTAGGAGGCATTTGTGAAACCCATTTCTTTAAGAAGGTTGGCGCCTCTGGCGGCATTTTCCCCCGTTTGGCAGGTGGTGATAATGTGGCGAGCGCGATCTTGAAGCCGGGAATCACGCCACTCTTCGGGTAGCTCCAGGTCCGCCTTGACCGGCAGCATGCCGAGCGAGATGTTCAACCCGCCGGCGACCAAGCCGGTGGATGGAATATCGGCAGCGTCGCGGACATCCACGAGCAAGGCATTCGAATCTTGCTTCAACCGTTGTTGAGCTTCCTCAGCACTGATGCCGTTAACCTGTGCCATCGCCTCTTCGGCCATCTGCATAAAAGACTTTGCCATTGTTCCGCTCCTCCTTTTACGCCATTACTAAGCGGAACCATCGTACGCCCCGCTTTACACTGCAGCAAGCTGCGGTGATTATGAATATGTCCTCTGGCCATATAGCGTCTAAGCCTAAGCCGCGCCGCCACGTGAACTACGCCGCGAAGCGCCGCGAGAGTTTCCCGGCGTCGGGTCGAGCGTGATGTTAGGCAAGGCTACGCATTAATCTCCCTCCCCACTCGTTGGGGAGGGCCGGGGAGGGGTTACGGCGCCGGATTTGGATAATCGTTGTGAATGGCTTCTATGCCTTCTAAGACTTCGGCTGAAAGATTGAGGTCAATGCTGTCGATATCGGTGCGCAGTTGTTCCAGCGTGGTGGCAGTGATGATGGTGCTCGTCAGAAATGACCGGCTGTTGCAGTAGGCCAACGCCATTTGTGCCGGGTCTAGGCTGTGTTCTTTTGCCAGCGCTACATAAGATTCGGTAGCGCGGATCGCGTTGTCATTGGCATAGCGCGAGTATTGCGGATATAAGGTCAGGCGCGCGTCGGATGGTTGGGCACCATGCAAATACTTTCCACTAAGGACGCCAAAGCCAAGTGGTGAATAGGCCAACAAACCCACGTCTTCGCGATGGGCAATCTCCGCATTACCGATCTCAAACGTTCGGCATAGCAGGCTATAGGGATTCTGCACGCTGACCACGCGAGGCAAGCCAAGCTCGTCGGCGCATTTTATGAAACTCATAGTGCCCCACGGGGTTTCGTTCGACAGGCCAATCTGGCGAACCTTGCCGGCCGTCACGAGATCGCCGAGCACCTGCAGCGTTTCAGCGATGGGTATCGCTATATCGTCTTCGTCGTGTTCATAGCCGAGCTTGCCGAAAAAGTTGGTCTTGCGATCAGGCCAGTGCAACTGATAGAGATCGATGGTATCGGTTTGTAGGCGTTGCAGGCTGCCGTCGATCGCCTGCTCGATGTGTTTGCGGTCCAAGCGCGTTTTACCACCTCTGATGTGGGGTAGCCAGAAGTCGCGGCCAGTTACCTTAGTGGCGATCACGACCCGGTCTCTAACCTGACGCCGCTTGAGCCAATTGCCGATATATCGCTCACTGGTGCCGGTGGTCTCCGCTCGCGCTGGGAATGAATACATCTCGGCCGTATCGATAAGGTTTACGCCCGCATCGAGCGCCATGTCGAGTTGCTCATGGCCCTGGGCTTCCGTGTTTTGCTCGCCCCAGGTCATGCTGCCAAGGCAAATGACACTCACTTCAAGGTCGGTACGTCCGAGTCGTCGATATTTCATTGAGACTGCTACCTTTTGCGTTTCAGGTTGGGTCGGGTACGCTAACATAGTCCAAAGGCACATGCCGAAGGAATCATTTACACTGGGCGTGACTGTCGGGCCTTATCGTTATCGTTATTGTTATGCGCTCTGCTTATCTAGTCGAACCCAGGAAGATCGAAATCCGTGACGTCCCGGATCCTAAACTCGAGTCGGGTGAATTGCTTGTTCGAATCGAGCGAGCCCTCACTTGTGGTACGGATCTAAAAGCGTATCGGCGCGGGCACCCGCTTATCCCCATGCCCGGCCCGTTTGGCCACCAATATGCGGGTGAGGTGGCCGCGGTTGGTCAAGAAGTAAAAGGTTTTGAAATAGGCATGCCCGTTTGGGGCGTGCAAAGTGGGCCGTGCGGGCAATGCCGCCAATGTCAGAAGCAACGTTACAGCCTTTGTCCACAACTCCAGACCGATATGGCATTCGGGGCATTTGCCGAGTATCTGCGTCTACCCGCGAGGGTGGTGCGGCAAAACCTATTGGTACGTCCACCGGAAATCCCAGCGCAGCGGGCAGCATTTCTCGAACCCGTGAGCTGTGTGGTGCATGCGCTTGAACGTATCGATTGGCAAGGGGTTGATCGGGTGCTGGTGTTAGGCCTGGGGGCCATGGGGTTGCTTTTCTGTCAGTTGTTGCCGCACTACACACGTGCCGCGACTGTGGCTGGTGGGCGTAACCCACAGCGGCTGGCGATTGCCCGTGGTTACGGCCTTGAGCAGGTGCTCGATGTCGAAGAGATATCGCTCAAAGACCAACTTGAAGGTGATAGGGGTGTCGATTGTGTCATCGAATGTACCGGACAGATTGATGGATGGCATGCGGCGTTGGACACCGTGGATGCTGGCGGCCAGGTGCTCTTATTCGGTGGTTTACCCCAGGGGACCGTCCTTGAGATTGATACGTTCCAATTGCACTACCAAGAAACCCGTGTACTGGGCAGCTTCCACTTCGGTCCGCCTGATGTGCGCAAGGCGGCAAGGTTACTTCAGAATAGTGAAGTCAGGGTTGACGATCTGATCAGTGGCGAAATGGGATTGGATGACCTTGAGTCCGCCCTAAAGCAGATGGAGACCGGCCACGGCATCAAGTATGCTATAGATCCATGGATCTAACCGTTTGAAGCAAGGTTGAGAAGGACAAAGTGATGTTGCAGGCGCTGATTCGAGGGCCTAAGGATTTCGAGGTACAACAAGTACAGAAACCGGTGCTGCAGTCTGATAGTGAACTGCTGCTGAAAACGGCTGCCTGCGGTATTTGCTCCGGTGACCTCATGGAGTGGTACATGGAGCGAAAAGTAAACACCGTGCTGGGACATGAAGTGGTGGGTTATGCTGAGGAAGTCGGGTCCGATCTAAATCACGTCAAACCCGGGCAGTTAGTTTTTGTTCATCATCACGCACCCTGCATGGAATGTCGTTACTGTCGCGCTGGTGATGCGGTGCATTGCGTTACTTGGCGCAAGAGCAAACTGGACCCGGGTGGTATGGCTGAATACATTCGTGTGCCGTCCGTCAATGCGCAACGCGATTCCTTTCCGATCGATGATCTGACGCCCGAGGTCGGCGCGTTTATCGAGCCACTTGCTTGCTCGGTAAAGGCGATAGCGCGCCTTGGGGCGTGCCCGCGCGATCATGGCGTTATCGTTGGTTGTGGCGTTATGGGTCTGTTGAACCTGGCTGCGGCCAAAGCGGTGGGTACTAAGCTGCTGTGGGCAGTTGAACCCGATCCAGCGCGACAGGAATACGCGCGACGATTCGGGGCGGACGAGGTCTTTACCCCGGAGCAGTTGGCGGATAGGGCGAGGGCAGATGATTTTGAGGGCGCTGACTATGTAATCGTCGGGCCTGGAAATCCCACGGTTATCTTGCAGTCGTTGGCCTATGTACGAAATGGCGGTATCGTTGTATTGTTTACGGCGACGCCAACCGGCTCACCGACTGCGCTCGATTTCGATGATTTGTACTTTCGTGAAGTGAGCTTGGTGCCGTCGTACTCGTGTGGTCCGCAGGACACGCAGCGTGCGTATGAGCTCTTGAGGACGGGAGCGGTGGATGTAATGCCGTTGATAACCAATCGATTTAAAATCGATGAAATTCAAACCGCCTACGACACCGCCAAAGGGGGCGGTGAGGTACTGAAAGTGCTCGTTATTTTCGATCAATGAAACGAGAAAAGCTAAACGACCTGATGCCGACTGACGAGAGTAAGATCGTCAAGTATGAAGACGGGTTCTCGTGGCAGGACACAATCAAGAAGATCTATAAGGATGAGCCTGGCAGTTGGCGTGGTGTTACGCGTACCTCATTAATAGGTGGTGCTGACGAGGTACCTGCACCATTTCATCTGCGCTACTTCGAAGTCGAAGTCGGTGGATTTTCGAGTCACGAACAGCATGCGCACCAGCACATTATTGTCGTGGTCCGTGGTCGGGGCAAAGTGACCCTCGGTGATCGTCAAGAGGCGGTGTCTTTTGGTGACGTTGTCTATATTGCGCCTTGGGAAGTGCACCAATTCCACAATCCAGATGGTCCCGAGCCCTTTGGCTTCCTCTGTATGGTGCCGGCCGATCGCGACCGACCGGTGCTGGTAGGACAGGGAGGCTAACTAGCCCTGGCGCGACACCACGGTTCAGTGCCTCTCACTACTTCCTACTTGGGTCTTTACTTTCTCCCATCTCTTTATCTGCCAGGTCGAAGTCCCAGTGGATAAGTGATTGCCGTCGACATCGTAGACTTCGGCCTCACATTTGATGTAGGCAACGTCATCGCTCGCTAGTGGTTCGATCACTTCTTTGCGTAACCTCCCCTCATCCACCATGCATTTGGCAATCGCATCCTTCTTTCCTTGATAGTGATATTTCATTTCCAGCGATTCCAAGATAAAGCGATACTTAGATACACCCAGTTTGGCCAATAGCATTAGACCGGCCACGTATTCTGTGGCCGTCGCCAAACCGCATGCATGTAATCCTTTTATATGATTCAGGTTGGATCTTTTGTAGGGATATCTCACCACTACTTCGTCTCCAGAGATGCCGATGACTTCGAGGTTGTGAGGCTTATTGAAGGGGATACCGCGCAACAAGGCGAAATTGAGCTTCCATAGCGCAAACTTTGATTTGCCGGCATCCACAATGAGTTTGTCGATGTCCATCATGTGCGATTCTGTTGGTTGAAGTTAAATAGCACCATAGGAAGACCTATCCCACGAGGATAACCCGCGATGCCTATCTCATCTCGCCGCGCAACGCACCGACGCGTTCCTGGAGTCCGTCGGCAGTCACCGCTTCTGGGGGCACTGGCGCACCAACAACCAAGGCAATTTTTGACCAAAAGCGTGTCGGCCATTTACGCATCGCCGGTCCACCGCGACGACTAAAAAAGCTCCCCCAAAGGCCGCGCAGTGCCATGGGCACGACCGGCACCGGATTGTGTTTAAGAATACGTTCGATGCCAGGCCGAAACGGATGCAACCTACCATCTTCGCTTATCTGACCTTCGGGAAATATACAGAGCAGATCACCGCCTTCTAGAGCATCAGCCATTCGCTCGTAGGCTTGCTCGAGCATCTTGGCGTCTTCTTTGGCTGGGGCGATGGGGATGGCGCCGGCGGTGCGGAAGACAAAATTCAACACCGGCAGTTTGAAAATCTTGTGGTACATCACGAAACGTACTGGGCGGCGCACACAGCCGCCAATGACAAGCGCGTCCGCGAGACTTACGTGGTTACATACGAGTACTGCTGCGCCTTCCTCCGGTATGCGTTCCAAGCCTTGTTTATCGACACGGTAGACAGTGTGGACCAGCATCCACACGATGAATCGCATAAGAAACTCAGGTACCAGCGTGTAGATATAGATGGCTACCAATGCATTCAGCGCAGACGTGACGAGAAATAATTGTGGGATTGTAAGACCCGCACGTAGCAAAGCGGCGGCCATGACTGCCGATATCACCATAAACAAGGCGTTAATGATATTGTTACCGGCAATGATGCGAGATCTATGGCTCGGTTCACTACGTTGTTGCACAAGGGCGTATAACGGAACAATGTAGAAGCCGCCGAACAAACCGATTAACATGACGTCGGCCAGCACTCGCCAGCTTGCCGCCGATTGTAGAAACGCGGTGGCGCCGATGAGTTCGTCGCCGATTGGATTCGATGGGGCGAAGAATAAATCAATGCTAAAAACGGTTAGACCGATAGAACCGAAAGGTACAAGTCCCAGCTCCACCCGCCCATCGGATAAACGTTCGCATAATAAGGAACCCACGCCGATGCCTACCGTGAAAAGGGTAATCAACATAATCAGCACGTTCTGATTGCCGCCGAGCGTAAACTTGGTGTAGTTTGGTAGTTGCGTGGTGTAGACGAAGCCGAAGAACCAAAACCAAGAGATACCAAGGATAGACAGAAACACAGTGCGATTCCGCCGAGCGAATTGGATGATTCGCCAAGTCTCGGTAACGGGATTCCAGTTTATGCGAACGTTCCTGTCTACCGGCGCCACCGGCGGGATCCGGTAACTCGTGACGTAGCCCGCAACGGCTACTGAGACGATAACTATCGCAATCAGCGCGGCACCAATCCCCGGCTGACCTATGGTTGCTGTGCCTACCATTGTCCCTAACAGAATCGCCACGAACGTACCCATCTCCACAAGTCCGTTACCGCCGACAAGTTCTCGGTCACGCAAAATCTGCGGCAGCATTCCATACTTAATCGGCGCAAACAGCGTAGACTGCGTCCCCATAAGAAATAACAGACCGATCAGTAATGCCAGATTGTTCAAATAAAAGGCGGCAGCTGCGCATACCATAATCGCGACTTCCAGGAGCTTTATCCATCTGATCAGCTGAGACTTTTCATACTTATCGGCGAGTTGCCCGGCCGTGGCTGAGAAGATAAAAAACGGCACGATAAATACGCCAGCACTGATGTTGATGAGCGTATCGGGGTTCGCAGATAAGATACTCGCGCCGTGAAAGGCGATAAGCGTAACCAACGCATTTTTGAATACGTTATCGTTGAAGGCCCCTAGAAATTGGGTGATAAAAAACGGCCCAAAACGCCGTTGCTGCAGGAGTGAAAATTGATTGTCGGCGGGTATGCGCATAATCCCCTTGAATGTACCGAACACAAGCGAAGATATGAGCCACGCTCAAGTTGGCACATGTCTACTCTAACAGCTAAAAAAGGCAAAATAATCACCAATCTTCAAAGTCGTTAGTCAGTTAGTTATAATGCCTCGAGTCCTTATAGTTTTCTAGAACAGGAATTAAAGAGAGGTGGAATGAAGAAGAGCCTTATTGTGGTTGTGCCAGTTGTCGCGATCCTGGTGATGGGCTTTAAGTGGGTTAAGTTGACCCCTGAAGGAGAAAAGGTTCGGGTATTGGAGGCCAGTGAGGTCGCTAGTTGCAGAAAACTAGGGAAGACGACGGTGTCCGTCAGAGCGAAACTTGCCGGCGTCAAGCGAAAGGAGAAAAAGGTCAAGACAGAGCTTGAATACCAAGCCCGTAATAGCGCTGCCGCAGACTTCGAGGGTGGAGATACGATTGTTGCTATCTCAGTCGTAACGGACGGTAAGAAGAAGTTTGAGGTTTACAAGTGTGTTAACCCCTAATCGCGCCTGGCCTAGGACTTACGCCAGGATATCCAGGGCTTAGTGATTCCAAATTTTCCTATTATGTTGGCGTGGAATGCTTGCGCCTCGGTTTTGTTAACAAAGCCGGGAATGCTTACGCGATACCACGTGGCCCGTTCGAGAGGGCTTGACGCACGACGGCCGCATAACCTGCTTTACTTAGTTTTTGTCGAGCGTCGTCGGCTGCTTCGCGTTTTGAGAAAGATATATAGATGCGCTGTCCAGCCGCCATCAACCCGCAAGATTCCCATGCCCTCGGTGAGATCCGTTTCTTGCGACCACTCCTCTAATTTCGCGCTAGGCACCGGTTGCACTGGCAAAGGTAGTTTGCCGTGTGGCGCAATGTAAAAGGTTAGACCTTGGGTCATTTCGAAGGTGGTGTCATTGGTATTGTCCTCCACCTCGATGTGTCCTTCGATGAGGCAGACGATATCTCTGTCGCCCGCTGCCTTGCCCCAAACGTCAGTACCGCGAACGCCTAACGTCAAACTGGCAATATTGATCTCCAGATTACTTTTACGCTGACGTGCAAGCTTGGCGCTGGTAAGGCGGAACGCACCGCGCACAACATTCAACAGACTGGAAAAAATTCCCTGGCTGCTCACGGCCAGTTCAAGCTCGGCGAGAGTGAGGCTAGCGTTTTCACCTAGCTTAACTAGGAAGATGCTAAAAAAGTCCCTCCATGGCCTTTTTCAGCTCGCAAAGCAAAAAACGCGGTTTTTGCTTTGCTCCATTTTTCAAATACGTTCGGTGTTTGAAAAATGCGCGGTGCCTCCGTGCACCGCTCTACCAGGCTGCTAAAAGTAGTTTTTTAGCAGCCTGGTAGGCTACCGTCCTCCAAGCGTATTAGTAATCGCGCGCCGGGGCCTGTTTCAGCCGTATCCTGCGGTTGAAGTGACATGCCAAGCGTCAGCGAGTCACGGATGCCATTACGCTCAAGCCACGCGGGCAGCTGCAAGCCTTCGACCACCGCCGCTGAGTCGGCACGGACTATGGCACTGAGGGGTAAGCTTATCAGGATGAGAATGATTTGAAGATGACGCATTATATTGATTGACATTGCTCTTAGGTATTCAGCGCATCTCTTAGGGTCGACTTGTGATGGTAGCGTATGATGATCAAATGGGGAAAAGCGGCAACAACGTGCCCAATGCAAGGACAGAATCTAGGCTGACCAAGCCCGTTTCTAAGAAAGTCGCGGTGATGACTGGATTCGACGCTAGGTGTGACCAAACTGCTTCCAAATTGGCGGACAGGCTCAATTTGCCGCTAGTTACTGCTGACACCGCGCAGCCGTTCCAGTATCTATTAGTCGCCACCCCAAATAGGCTGGAGTTGCGCGAGAATCGTGGGGGTACGACGCGGCCGCTCTATGTCGACACAACCGTATTCGAAAGACGCCGATCGACACTTAATCTTTCACGGCGCCAACCGCTAGCGCGTGCTATTGGCCCTCGCACCAATACCGTCGTCGATGCCACCGCGGGCATCGGCCAAGATACCTTTTTGTTAGCGCTCTTGGGTTATCGAGTAACCGCAATTGAGCGTTCGGCAATCATCGTTGCCCTGTTACAAGATGGATTGTCGCGGGCGGGCGATTTGCTCGCCGGTCGCGTAGATGTGATTTCCGGTGATGCGCGTGAGGTCTTGCCGAATATATGCCCCGCCCCCGACACTGTTTATCTGGACCCCATGTTTCCACCCAAACGCAAGCGTTCGGCGCTCGCAAAGAAATCGGTTCGAACCCTACGTGATCTAGTGGGTGACGACGATGATGCCATGGAGTTGCTATCGGTGTGTCTGCGATACGCCGCTAACCGTGTTGTCGTCAAACGCCCGAGTTATGTCGAACCATTGAAGCCAGCCCCTTCGACTAGTCACGAGGGCAAGCTAGTGAGATACGATGTTTATTTCGTTAAAGTCTGACTAGTTTATAGGCACGTAATATGTCGGATCCGATGTTCTATTGCCCAGAACTCACCGCGGTCGGTGATACCGTAACCTTGCAGGAATCAGAGGCCCGTCATGTAGCCGGATCGCGCAGACTTAAGATCGGTGACGGCCTATTTCTATTTAACGGTCGTGGAACTCTTGGCCGCGCTACCATAGAAAACATTGATCGCCGTGGGAAGACGATTGTGGCTAAGGTCGAAGAATGCCAGGTCGTGCCGGCGCCGACACCTAGAATCGAACTGGCCTGTGCGCTTCCCAAAGGTGAACGTCTAGCCATACTTTTAGATATGACAACGCAGCTGGGGATGGCAGCATTTCGGCCGCTTGAATGTGAACGCAGTGTGGTTAAGCCTGGATCCACGGCCCATGCGCGGTGGCAACGTATTTGCGCAGAAGCATGTAAGCAAAGCCGTCGCCCCCACCTACCGATTATTCATTCGTTGGCCACGCCCGCACAAGTACTCGTGGATACGAACGGATGCGATATATGGGTGGCGGAGCCCACCGGTGTCAAAATCACAGACGTGAAAGCTGACAGGGCGAGTGGCTGCCTATTGCTGATGGTAGGACCCGAAGGCGGGTTTAGCGAAAACGAACTAGCCTATTTGCTGAGAGCGGGCGGGCAGATGATTAACCTTAGTGAATCGATCTTGCGCATCGAAACGGCAGCGGTGGCGCTTTTGTCACATGCTGCTAACTACCGACAATGACAAAAAGCGACGGCGCCGTAAACGGCGCCGTCGATCCGTTATAACGATAGGACTGGTTTAAGCGGATTTAATTACCATCCCTTGCTTGTCCTTGAAATTACCGGTCACAATCATTATGAAGTCGACGAGTGCCCAGATACCCAATCCACCTAGGGTAATAAGCTGGAGGATGCCGGTGCCGATCTTGCCGACGTAGAATCTGTGGATACCCAGCGCACCAAGAAAGAAACACAACAAGATAGCGGGTACAAAACCTTTTTCACTCTTTTCCATAACTGCCTCTCAGGATAGGATTAGTGCAACTCTTGACCAGGATAGCAGATAATTTTACCTTCGCCATCTTTAAAACTCCCCGTTAACAGCATGATAGTAACGATGAAGGTGTGAATTAGATCCGCTGCCAAGGCGATAACCCCCAATACCACACTGCCGCCGAAAAAGAAGCAATAGACCCAAACTGCGGTTAACCAAACATCTACTAGCCCCTCCAAGTAACGACCCATATAGAAATGCTGAATACCGATGAAGCCAAAGATACTTGAGAGGCAAACTGCGTACGCATAGCTTTTGTCTGAGCATTTCTTCATGTCGACGAACCCAAAGACTGGTCAGCAGGCGCCTTGGGTTGCACGTCTGCTGTGATCATGTCGTTCAATCCCACGATTACTTATAGCATGTGATTCTTGTTGCGGTGGGATGGTATTCGCGTTGTTTGCCGCAATGACTAGACTTAACTAGGAGATCCAGGCGTTTGCTATCAAGATGTGCACTTTGCGTCAAACTGAACTGCTACCAGATTTTGATACCTTGTGGGTTACGTTATTTGCCTATTAAGTTGTGGTAGCAGGTTGCCGATAACGGCAATTAGCGCCTATTCACCGCCTTTTTCGCAGCTTGTGTGGGGTCATTTGTTCTAAGTAGGCAGAAATCAACCTAGTTCTTGGTATTTCCCTGCTGGCACGTTATATGCAGGAATCATGGAAGATCGAAGGAACTATATTGAGATGGAGAAGTCTTCCATCTTAGGTTCTAGTTAAACGACTTATTCAGTCGGCAACCAGCAAGCGGGGGTTACGGCTATGGCAGAAGTTCAAAGGAAGTTCACGGAGATTATCGAGAAAGACCGGGCGGAACAGACTAGTACTGATTGGCGCGGCACTTTCATCGAGTATCTGGAAAGGGTTGAGCGAGATCCAACAATCGCGAAGCTAGCACACGCAAGACTCTACGGCGTGTTGATGGACAAGGGTGTTAGCGACACGGCGGAGGCTGGTGATTCAAAGACGGCGCAATTCTTTGGCGACGAGCCTGTCAAAATATATAACTTCTTCAAGGACGAGTTCTTCGGCATCGAACCCACGATTGCCCAAATTGCTCGTTACTTTCATTCCGCCGCGCTGCAGGGTGAAGAAAGTCGTCAAGTGTTATACCTCATGGGTCCGGTCGGTGCGGGCAAGAGCTCGTTGATGGAGAAGCTGCAACGAGGGCTCGAGCGAAGCGCTCCCGTGTATGCGATCGAAGGTTGTCCGATGGCGGAAGAGCCGCTGCATTTGCTTCCTCACAATTTGCGTCGAGAATTCGAAAAAAGATTGGACGTACATATCGAGGGGCAGTTGTGCCCGGTGTGTCGTTATCGCCTTAAGGAGGAATTCAAGGGGCGTTATGAAGACGTGCCCGTTTCTACCGTTGCGTTCTCCAAGCACGACCGACGCGGAATTGGAGTCGTGCCGCCGGTGGATCCTAACAATCAAGATACATCAGTACTGATCGGTTCCGAGGATATATCGAAGTTGGACATGTATTCCGAGGGCGATCCGCGGGTGCTTGATCTTAATGGCGCTTTCAATGTTGGTAACCGTGGTATGGTGGAGTTCATCGAAGTATTTAAGAACGAAGCAGAATACTTGCATACTATGATTACGGCGACCCAGGAAAAGTTTATCCCCGCACCTGGGCGTCACGGTACCGTGTATATCGATGCGGTTATCGTCGCTCACTCGAATGAAGCCGAATGGCAGAAGTTCCGAGGTGATCACACTAACGAGGCCATTCTTGATCGCATCGTGGTTGTTAAGGTGCCCTACAATCTTCGACTATCCGAAGAAGTAAAGATTTACCAGAAGATGCTCCAATACTCCGACTTCCGTGAGCACATTGCACCGCATACTTTAGAGATCGTCAGTATGTTCGCGATCCTGACTCGACTCGAACCTACTGCTAAATGCGATCTGATGACCAAGCTGCGTCTCTACGATGGCGAAGAAGTCATCGAGAAAGGTAAGACGCTCAAGATCAACGTGCGCGAGCTTAAAGATGAGGCCCGGCGCGAGGGTATGTTTGGCACATCTACGCGCTTTATTATGAAGGCGCTGGATAATGCGCTGGCAGACAGCCCGGAAGGAATCAATCCCATCAACGTGCGCGAGGCCTTGATCAATATGGTTAAGGCAGCTGATTTGTCGGATGATGCGCACAAACAATATCTGGAGTTCTTACAGGACACGCTGCACAAGGCCTATCTCGAAATCCTTGAGAAGGAGATTACCAAAGCCTTTGTGTATTCGTTCGAGGAGCAGGCGGAAGCGCTTTTCCAGAATTATCTAGATCACGCTGAGGCCTATGTGAATAAGATCCGTGTCAGAGACCGCGATACCGGTGAAGAGCTGCAGCCCGACGAAGGTTTCTTAAAATCCGTCGAGGAGCAAATCGCCATTATCGGCTCGGCTGCCGATGGCTTCCGTCAGGAAGTAATGGCCTATCTGTGGGCGGCGACACGTCGCGGCACCAAAGTGAGTCATCGGTCCTATGAGCCATTGAAAGAAGCGATTGAGAAGAAGCTCATGAGCTCGGTGCGCGACATGAGCCGTGTGATCACCAAAGCACGAACCCGCGATGAAGACCAGGCGAAGAAGTATACCGATCTGCTGCAGGCTTTGATCGAGCGTGGCTACAATGAGTATTCGGCCGAGGTGATATTGAGGTACGCAGCGAACAATCTATGGAAGGATTAATTATTAGACGTGTCACAGGTCCGGCTTTGGCTTCAAACCCGGGAAGCTGAACTTACTCGGTGGCCCCTTGATCTGGGATGGCAACGACCGCGGCCATGACCACCATATTCCGTCCTTATTCCTCTTCTGATGCACTGCGGTCTGACCGTAGTGCTGGCGATCGTCTGCGTCATCGGCAGAAGGTACGACAGGCAATCCGCGACAACATTTCCGACATCATCTCCGAAGAGTCGATCATTGGGCAAAGCCGAGATCGAATTATCAAAGTACCGATACGTGGGGTAAAAGAGTATCGATTTGTATATGGCGATAATGCGCGCGGCGCCGGTACCGGCGACGGCGACTCGCAACCGGGTCAGGTAATCGGCCAAGGACAAGGGCAAGGCAAGGGACAAGCGGGCGGTCCGGGCGGCGATCAACCGGGCGTCGATTATTACGAAACCGATGTGACTTTAGACGAACTGGTCGAGATCATGTTCGAAGATCTCCAGTTACCTGACATGGAGCGTAAGAAGCTACGTGAAGTGTTGGCAGAGCGCACCAGTAAGCGCAAGGGCTATCGTCGGATCGGTATTCACGTTCATATGGACAAACGTCGAACCGCGATCGCCCGCATTCGTCGCCAGGTGGCTTCTAGCCGGAACGTCGCACTCGAGGTGAAAGAAGAACGCTTTCCTTTTCACCGTGACGACATAACCTTCCGGCGGTTGCGCCAGGATATGAAGCCGCAATCCAACGCCGTGGTGTTTTGTATCATGGATACATCCGGTTCCATGGATACGGTCAAGAAGTATCTGGCGCGCAGTTTTTTCTTTCTCTTGTATCAATTCGTTCGTGCCCGCTATAACAATGTGGAAGTAGTGTTCGTAGGCCATCACACGGCGGCCAAGGAAGTAACAGAGGACGAGTTTTTCAACAAAGGCGAGTCTGGTGGGACTTACATTTCCTCTGGTTATCTAAAGACCTTGGAGATTACTCAGGCCCGCTACCATCCGACATTATGGAATATCTATGCTTTTCACTGTTCAGATGGTGACAATTTTCCTAACGATAATGACGCCGCATTAAAGGCGGCAAAAGAGCTATGTGAGATCGCCAACCTTGTTGGGTACGGAGAGATCAAACCATTGAGCTCAAGCCACTACGAAGATTCTATGCTGCAACTCTTTAAGTCAATAAGCATGTCTAACTTTCATACCACGTTGATAGAGCGCAAAGAGGATATCTGGCCAAGTTTCAAGGCATTCCTCGCGCGTGAGAAGACAGAGTCGTAACGCTTTTTGCGCGGCGTCCTCGGAGGGACAATCATGGGTGAGCCCTGGACGGTCAAGGATCTCGAGTACTGGGATGAAAAGATTCGGGAGAGAGTCGAAGAAGTCGGCCTATCGTGCTTTCCCCAAGAATTCGAAGTGTGCGATCACGAACAGATGCTGGGCTATATGGCTTATTCTGGGATGCCCGCCCACTATCCTCACTGGTCTTACGGAAAAAGCTACGAAAAACTAAAGACGCTTTACGACTATGGCGTAAGTGGATTGCCGTATGAGATGGTTATAAACGCCAATCCGTCGCTGGCGTATTTAATGCATGGCAACTCGTTGTGTTTGCAAATTTTGACCATCGCACATGTCTATGGGCACAACGACTTCTTCAAAAACAACTTTACATTTCGAGACACACGCCCCGAGCTCGCAATTAGTAATTTCAAGGTACGTGCGGATCGTGTTCGGGCCTATAGTGAGGACCCGTCAATAGGTGTGGACAAGATTGAAGAGATTCTGGATGCTGCACATGCGCTGTCGTATCAATGTCGACGCAACATGGCGATTCGCAAACTCTCGCGTGAAGAGCAAGAGGAGCATGTACTGATAGCCGCGCGACCGCAGGCGGATCCATTCCATGGCGTTCATAAACCTGCCGAGTATGTACCACCCGATCTGACGAAGGTACCGTTGCAACCAGAGGAAGACATTCTGCTATTCATTCGCGATCACAACCCGTACTTGAGTGAGTGGCAGAAAGATCTCCTTACTATTGCCCACGAACAGGCACAGTTCTTCATTCCTCAGATCGAGACCAAGATCATGAACGAAGGCTGGGCCAGCTATTGGCACCACTATCTGATGAACAGCCTCGATCTACCCGAGGGCTTGCATATGGAGTTCTTGGTTCATCACAATCAGGTCGTGCGACCTCATCCTGGCAGTATTAACCCTTACTATTTGGGGTTTAAACTTTGGCATGAGATCCGCCGCAGTTACGATGAGCCAACACCCGAGGAGATCGAAAAATACGGTGAGCCTGACAAAAGCGGTACTGAAAAGATCTTTGAAGTACGTGAGGTTGACCGTGATGTGTCGTTCTTACGTCGATTTCTCACGGAAGAGCTGATGCGTGAAATGGATATGTTTGAATATGAACGACGGGGCGACGATCTAGTTATCAGTCAAGTCTCAGATGAGGAGAATTGGCAACGGGTGAAGGACACTTTAATCGCGGGCACCGGTATGGGGTCACTTCCGGTGATTCGCATCGAGGATGCGGACTATAAGCAGAATCGAGTACTCTACCTTACTCACGCGCATGATGGGCGCGATCTAGAACTCGGTTACGCTGAGAAGACGCTCGCCTATATCTACCAGCTATGGGGCCGTGAGGTGGTGTTGGAAACCAATTTGCAGGGTAGCGACTATGTGCTTTCGTACGGTGACGATGGGTTCAACCAGCGTCGCAAGCCGGCATCGTGATCGGTTCGCAACTACTAAAAGCGATAAGACAGGCCGAAAGATACCATCGGGAATATCTCTAAATCCTCGAGTTCTTTTTTAAGTTCTTTTTCCTCTGCGGCTAGCATAGCCTGGAGTTCTGCCCCCGCATAGGGCCGTACCGCATCAGGTATCATGCCATGTACACTCAGGTCGACTCTTGGTGATCCGAGGAAGACCATACCGATATCAAAGCTGTAGCGAAGACGACCGTTGGTGCGGGTTGCGTTGCCCCAACCGATACCCAGATACGTCGCGAAATTTCCGAAGTCAACCTTGCCTTTGGCCGCAAGCAAATCACTCGACTTGACAGTAGTATCGTTGAGGTCGAGTGTCCCGAGGATATTCTGACTCAGCTTGATAATGCTGAGGTCGATGTTATCGAGCGCCGCGTCAGTCATATCGCTTTGACTGAACATGGACAGTGTTGTTATGTCATCGTTGCTGAGATTAAAGCTTTGATTAGGGACGGCATCGAGGTCAAGCGTGTGTCTGTTTATCAAGACACCAAAACTGGTGCGAAACGATCCGCCAAACGGATGCCAGTCAAGCAACAGGGACGTAGATCGCGACTTCTCTTCGAGCTTGTAATCTACATCTGCTTCCCGGGATCGTGCAGAAGCTCGAAAGTGGGCGAAACTCATGCGGACATCGACCTTAGGAGAGAGGTCTTTAGTGGCCTCAACCCCAAATCCCAGGGTGCTACCACGGCCTAGGAATACAAGACCGTCCAGGGGCCGCGTTGGCAAATACTGCGGTCGTATGAGGCCATCAGTTTCGAAATGCAAGGGCTGCTGCGCATGAACTGGTGGCAGGAATGTACATACAACAATCACCAAAGCGAACTTGTACCATAGAATTCTGCTCAGAAATCTCGCGTATTGCATCTTCCTATCCTCCGAAACCCGGGCCGGGTTTCACTACGAAGGTAGGGGGCGTTACTACTTACCAACGGCTAACTTATCGACTACCTACGCGCCGCGTGCAAACAGTGATTTATCTCAGTCATACCGAAAACCACTGCCTTCAGCTGGGCGTGGGTGCTGCGCTACTTTGGAAAACTAAATGACTCGTGCGGTGCTCCTAGGAGCCCGCTGGAGTAGCTTGGTGATAAGCGAACAGTTACGTTACAACTGTGGGGATCAAGGATGTCAATACGACAAATGGGTGTGTGGTACTTCATAGCTATTACCTCAACTTCTACTGCTACCTCAACTTCTACTGTATTCACCTCCGTTATTCACTGGAAATCCATGAGAATTTCTCGACCAACACGAATCGGCCTCTTGTGGCAAGCGCTCCATCAGGTTCGCGTTCCTTGTGATTTGGTATCCCCGCCGTTCAGCAGGGAGGAAAAAACTACCATATCTTGAAGTATACTACGCTGCCAAGTGGGATGAACGGCCCTAATATATCGACGAATGGCGGACTAGCGTCCTAAGACTATGTAAACAAAGTGGTCTTTAGCTCCTTAAGCACTATGGACGTGGTCAGAAGTCGGATAGCTTGATGGCCGGCCGAGATAGCGCCCGAGCAGCAAAAACGGCAGAATTGGTGTCGAGTCGTATAAAGTACGTTTTGAGCTATTGAGGCGCTGTTATCGCCTGATTCTGGCCGATCGGCACGATGCGCCGCACGTTCCTTCGGGGTCTTGGAGGGCGCCTTCAAAACTGCTGGCAAATTTTCGGACCGCTTGCGTCTTTGTGCGTGATTTCTAATACTGTTGGCTTTTCCTTTGCATTCCGGCCATTGCGTATGGACGTGCAGGTGCCGTGAAGCACACGACTCCATGGATGGAGGACGACTGCAGGGATGCAGGAGGTAGAGCAACGCAGGGAGCGGTTGCCGAGGTAGAACCGCGTCGGGAACAGCGGTCGAGGACGTGCGAGAGCGGCCATCCGTGGCGGTCAGATGGAGGAGGCAGTACCCATGCCCAACTATAAAACTGAGGATATCCGTAATATTGCGCTGGTTGGTCACGCCCTAGCCGGCAAGACCACGCTCACCGAGGCCCTATTGCATAAGGGTGGTGCGATTAACACCCCAGGAAGCGTCGATAAGAGGACCACCGTGACGGACTTCGAGGCGGAGGAGAAGGAATATCAGCATTCACTAAACGCTGCCATAGCCAGTCTGGATTACGGGGGCACACATATTAACTTGATTGATACGCCTGGATACCCCGACTTCATGGGTCAGGCGTTAACAGCGCTGCCGGCGGTTGAGACGGCGGCGGTGGTCATTAGTGCGCAGGCGGGCATCGAGATGATGGCCCAGCGTATGATGGAGCGTGCGGCTGACCGCAAACTTTGCCGCATGATAGTTATCAATAAGATCGATACCCATGATGAGGATTTGCCGGCGCTGCTCGAGAATGTTCGCCAGACGTTTGGCAGGGAGTGTTTGCCCATAAATCTACCTAGCAATGGCGGTCAGGCGGTGGTCGATTGCTTTTTCAATCCTTCCGGCAGCGCCGACTTCTCCTCCGTCGAGGATGCCCACACGCAAATCGTTGATCAAGTTGTTGAGGTCGATGAGAAGTTGATGGAAGTGTATCTCGACCAGGGGGAGGTTAGCCCGGAACAACTGCATGAACCCTTCGAGAAGGCATTGCGTGAGGGTCATTTGATTCCTATTTGTTTTGTCTCAGGCAGCACTGGGGCCGGCGTTTCCGAGCTATTAGATGTGATGGCCAAGCTTATGCCGAATCCCAAAGAGGGTAACCCACCTCCTTTTCTTAAAGGTGAAGGCGATGACGCAGAACCCGTCACGGCCGAGCTGGATCCTGACAAGCACGTTCTTGCCCATGTTTTTAAGGTTTCAGTGGATCCGTTTGTTGGCAAATTAGGAATCCTCCGGATTCACCAGGGAACCATCGCCAAAGACACACAACTCTATATCGGCGACGGCCGAAAACCTTTCAAGGTAGGGCACTTGTTCAAACTTCAAGGCAAGGAACATCTGGAGATTGATAGTGGCGTACCGGGTGATATTTGCGCGGTGGCAAAGGTCGACGAGATACACTTCGATGCCGTGTTGCATGATTCCCATGACGAAGACCATTATCATCTTTATCCCATGGAGCTACCCACACCCATGGTCGGCTTGGCGATCCAGGCTAAGCAACGCGGAGACGAGCAAAAGGTTGCCAGTGCGCTACAGAAACTAGCAGCGGAAGATCCCTGTTTCGTGGTTGAGCACAACGCGGCTATGAACGAAACGGTCGTCCGCGGTCTTGGTGATCTGCATTTGCGCGTGATGCTCGAGAAGATGAAGGATCGCCACGGCGCAGAGGTTGAGACGCGCCCACCCAAGATTCCTTACCGTGAGACAATCAGTAAGAAATCGGAAGGCCACCACCGTCACAAGAAACAGACAGGCGGCGCGGGTCAGTTCGGTGAGGTGTCTCTGCGGGTTGAGCCGCTAGCGCGCGGGGCTGGCTTTGAGTTTGTCAATGGAACTGTTGGTGGTGTCATCCCACAACAGTTTATTCCCGCGGTAGAGAAGGGCGTCCGCCAAGTTTTGGAGACGGGCGCGATAACCGGCTATCCAATGCAGGACATCAAGGTGACGGTCTATGATGGTAAGCATCACTCGGTCGACTCGAAGGAGGTTGCCTTTGTCGCCGCTGGCAAGAAAGCATTTGTCGACGCAGTGCAGAAGGCCAACCCCATTACTTTGGAGCCTATCGTTACGATTCAGGTGAGTTCACCGGATGCCAATATGGGTGATATCACCGGCGACCTGTCGGGCAAACGTGGGCGTATCAACAGCACGGAGACCTTAACCGGTGGCATGGTGTCGATTACTGGTCAGGTGCCGTTGAGCGAACTCAATAACTACCAGTCCAAGCTAAAGTCGGTGACTGGCGGTCGCGGCTCGTATTCAATGGAGTTCAGCCATTACGAGGCGGTTCCCGCCAACATTCAGCGACAGCTCATAGCCGAGAATAAACCTAGCAAGGAAGAGACCTAGCCTCCGGTAAGGCCAGAATGGATCTAGTGCGACGGCTAGTAGACACACACCCTTGTGATCCGCCGGTGCGGACATGACTACATGTGCCAGCAGGTGGTAGCTCTTGGTCGCGGGCCCCGCCAGCGCCTGCGATCGGAAAAATCTCCGCTGAATCAGCCCCTTGACACATCATCCTTTACTGGCGATGATGAATTATAAGACATCCCTAATACACCCTTGGCCAGCCCGGCTGGTCTAAGCCATGTATACCCGCTACTTCGGTCTTAAAGAAAATCCCTTCTCGATCGCGCCTGATCCGCGATTTCTCTATTTGAGCCGCCGACATCAAGAGGCACTCGCACACCTGATTTACGGTGTCACCGAAGGTGGCGGGTTTGTGCAGCTAACGGGCGATGTGGGCACGGGTAAGACCATGCTCATTCGCGCGTTGCTCGAACGTCTGCCAGAGACCGTCGAACTAGCACTGATCCTGTATCCGCTTTTGTCCGTGCATGAGTTCATGCGCGCGATCTGTGATGAGTTAAGCATCGAAAACGCCAAGGACGCTACCCTAAAAGACATGATCGATGCACTGAATGATCATGTGTTGGCGAACTTCGCCAAGGGTCGACGTACAGTCTTGATTATCGACGAAGCGCAGAACCTGAACCGTGATGTGTTGGAGCAACTGCGCCTGCTCACGAATCTGGAAACCAGCAAAGAGAAGCTACTGCAGATTCTTCTTGTCGGGCAGCCGGAGTTAAATAGCTTGTTAGCGCAGGAAGATATGCGCCAGCTCGCGCAGCGCGTTACGGCCCGTTACAGTCTGGGCCCGCTAGGTGCGCATGAGACGTCCGAATATATCTTGCACCGATGCCTAGTAGCCGGTGCCAAGACACCGCTTTTCAGCGCGCCGGCTATGCGTTGGGTTCACACGTTGTCAGGCGGCGTGCCAAGAGTAGTCAATATTATCTGTGATCGTGCGCTGCTAGGTACTTATGCACGTGGGAAGGCATACGCTAATGTGAGTTTGGTTAGGCGTGCGGCTGGGCAGGTTGGGCATCCAGTCCCGAAACGTTTCCTGCCGCGCCCCATCGCGTTGGTTGCCGGCGCAGTTGTCGTAGGTCTGGTTGTTATAGGTTGGCAATTCTCGCCCCTATTCAAGAAAGATGCATCGGAAAGCCAGCAGGTTGCCACGGTACAGTCGGCGGATACCGGTAGCACTGATGTCAGTGCAGGGCTATCGGTGATTGCGGCGGATGCCGAAGCGACATCGAACTCCGATCAAGTTGCGATGGTTGAACCATCGACGGCAACAACCGCCAAAGTAGACAACGATAAGACGCTCGCGCAGATCTTGGCGGGTCCAAACGTGTACACCGATACCGAATCGGCCTTTGCTCAGCTGTTTTTACGTTGGGGTCTTGTATATGCCGATTACACCGGTTCTACTGGATGCACACGGGCACAAAAGGCGGGTTTGCGTTGTATATTCCAATCCGGCACATGGAATAACTTACGGCAGCTGAATCGTCCCGCCGTAATTGAGTTGCTCGATGGCAATGGTCAGCGACACCATGTGCTGGTCAGCGCTTTAGATGATAATCAGATGTCAGCGAATTTTGGCGGTCAAGAGCACAGTATCCTCATCAGTGAAATCGATCGTTATTGGTACGGGCAATATTTGTTGCTGTGGAAGCCGCTGTCATCCAAGCAACGCGTGTTGCGTCGCGGTAGTCGCGGCGAGGCGGTGGTTTGGTTAAGAAATATTTTGGCACGCTACCACGGTGAACCAAAACTAGCCAATGGCAAGGACTTATTCGACCGGGAGCTTGAAACACAGGTAAAGGCGTTTCAACGTGACCATCAGTTGAAGTCAGACGGCGTGGTCGGGAGGCTCACCTTAATACAGTTGAACACCTATGATCCAGAGAAGGCAGCGCCGGTATTGTGGAAGGGCCCGGATCGGAAGGCCAGTTAGCCATGTCCTATATTCTTGATGCGCTAAAGAAGTCGGAACAAGAACGTGGTGTCGGTGAAATGCTGGCTCCCACGAATAGCGCGGGGACGCTGGCGGCGCCGCTCAACCGGCGTTGGTGGCCGATAGTCCTAGCGTTGATGTTGGTCATTGTTGCGTTGTTGGTGCTCCTGCGGTTTTGGGCGCATGATGGCGTGCCGGCAAAGCCGGTAGCCGCCCAGGCCTCGGCTAAGTCTGTTCCGTCACGAACCGCGGTAACGGGCGGTGTAGAACTGTCGCACCTGATCGATGTCGACAGGCCCGATGTCGGCGATTTGGGGGAGCAGGTCCGGGTTCGCTCGGGGAAGCGAAAGACAAAGCGCCAGACTTCTACCAACAAACCGAAATCTCCCAAGGCCGCACCTAAGGTCGCTACCACCGCGGTCGCAGTAGCGGAGCCAACTATGGACGATTTCACACAGGAAGAGGTGGCCGAGGTGGATCCGGCCGATATCCCGTTCTTACGGCAGATGCCTGAGGCGTTCCGCGATGGTGTCCCGGATATGGTAGTCAACGTGCACCTGTATTCGGCCAATGAAGCCGAAAACCTGGTCTATATCAACGACCGTCACATCCGCAAGGGCGACCGGATCGAAGGTAGTATAAGGCTGGAAGCAATCGTGTACGACGGTGTGGTGCTGGATCACGGTGGAACAAAGTTCAAGTTGCCGCGCCCCAACTAACGCCAACCCGCTTTTCCCAAGTTACCTATACCAGTCGTGTTTGCACGTCGATCTCCGAGTGCAAGGTTCGATGTACTGGGCACTTGTTTGATATCTCGAGCACGCGCTGGCGTTGCTCTGCAGTAAGATCGCCTTCAAGAACAAGCTCGCTTTCGATACGATCGATCTTCCCATCTTTTGTCTCACAATGTTCGCAATCTTCGGCGTGGATTCTGCTGTGACTAAGTTTTACCGAGACCTTTCCTAATGGTAGTTTTTTGTGGCTTGCATACATACGCACCGTCATGCTCATGCAGGTTCCTAGCGCCGCAAGAAGGAACTCATAGGGATCGGGGCCGGTATCGCGTCCGCCATTGCGCGTAGGTTCATCTGCCAACACATGATGTGAATCCGTAAAAACGTCTTGCCCAAACTTGCCGTCTGTTTCTCTAACCAAAACCTCTCCCGATTTTAATTTTGGGTGGGCCTTATCTTTGTCAGCGATTTCTGCGACTGGAATATAACGGCTCGCCCAAGCGGCGATCGTCTCAGCTACGTATTGGGAGTCCTGTTTTCGGGTCAATAGGTGGTCGGCGTTATCGAGTGATACAAAACTCTTTGGATGCCTGGCTGCCTCAAAGATACGGCGTGCACTGTCAATATCAACGATATCATCAGCCGGGGCATGGAAAATGAGAAGCGCTTTTTGCATCGTGCTGATTCGCTCGCTGAGGCGCTGTTTGGCAATGTCGTCTAGGAATTGTTTGCTGATCGTAAAGGTTCTACCATTTAGATTTACGACGGCGTGTCCCTTTTCTTCGATCTCGTCGATGTTCGCTTCGAATAAGTGACTTACGTGCCCGGGATCGGCCGGAGCGCCAATGGTTACCACCGCACGGATCTCGGGAACATCTCCAGCCGCCGATAGCACGGCTGCACCACCTAGGCTGTGGCCAATAAGGATGGCCGGCGCTTTCAGGGTGTCTCGCATGTGATCGACCGCACAAATCAAGTCGGCCACGTTTGAAGAAAAATTGGTGTTAGCAAAGTCACCTTCGCTGTTGCCGAGGCCAGTAAAATCGAAACGCACGACCGCTACCCCACGTGCCGCAAGGGCACGGCTAACCCGGGAGGCAGCGGCAATGTCTTTGGAGCACGTAAAGCAATGTGCGAACAACGCGTAGGCAATAGGCTTGGTTTCTGGACTTTCAAGCAGTGCCGCCAGTTGCTGGCCCTGTTGATTTAGGAAGATTAGTTTTTCCTTATGAATGGATTCGGTCACGGTAATCTCCGTCGAGCTTTTGGTAAGGATTGTCCTGACGTGCATGGCAGGGATTGTTCCCAACAATCCTTCTGCATTTCCTCCATCTCGGCAATTCGGTCGCTGCTCCGGCGCGACTCTAACTCCTACATCCTTGTAGTCGTGCTCCATGCGTTGCTCTAACTTCCTGCATCCATGCAGGTCGCCTGCATTGCCCTACCTTCCGACATCCTTGTCGGTTGCCTGGAGGTCAGCGCCCTTGTCGGGCAAGTCAAATGGAGTGTCGCAGATAGGTGCATCTGATTTTACACCTGTACGATAAGATTTACTTGTCCGCATAAATGCTATTGCTTTGGTTGGGTAGATCCAGTATTTGGGCACTCGAATCGGAACCTCGGGTGGGTGTCACGGTCGATCGGACACAAGCTATAATAGATCTAGCAAGAGCCTTCATGCACAAGAGCACAAAAAGCACTTCGTTTGAAAGCAAAGGCGATGGGACCCACCGGATTCATGGCCGTAACCGCATCTTCGATGTACTCGGTTCAGTTGCGTAGAGAGTTGAAACGGATCGTTGACGACGACATGGATATATTTCAGGATGCCTCATCCCTAGACTTTGGCGATATTCACTTTAAATTCGACCCCGCTACCGGGCTACGCGCGATTATCGCGATCCATAACACGCACTTAGGGCCGGCGCTGGGTGGTTGTCGCTGTCTTTCGTATCCGTCAACGGAGGCAGCCATCGTTGATGCCATGCGACTCGCGCGCGGCATGACTTATAAGGCAGCCATCTCGGGTCTTCCCCAGGGAGGCGGCAAGTCGGTGTTGATGCGCCCGACGCCGATCCGCGATCGTGAGGCGTATTTTGAGTCGTTCGGTAAATTCGTCAACGAGCTTGGCGGACGTTATATTACGGCAGTCGATAGCGGTACCAGTGTCGCGGACATGGATGTGATTGCGCGCACCACTAAACATGTTGCCTGTACATCAGCTGGCAGTGCCGGTACAGATGATCCCTCGCCGCACACGGCAGTCGGTGTACGGCGGGGACTGGAAGCGGCGGTTAAATTCAAACTGGGCCGAACGGACCTCAATGGTATTCACGTTGCGATCCAAGGGGTTGGGCATGTAGGCTATCCACTCGCTAGCCAGTTACACGAGCGTGGCGCGAGATTGACAGTTAGTGATGTGAACAAAGCAGCCGTCGAGCGCTGTGTTGATGAATTCGACGCTGATGTGGTCGAGCCTGAAGACATCTACGACGTCGAGTGCGATGTGTTTTCCCCAAACGCACTGGGCGCTGTGATTAGTGATGACACACTTTCACGTTTGCGAACGAAGATCGTTGGTGGTGCAGCTAACAACCAGCTAGCCGAATTGCGTCATGGAGACGCGCTGCATAAGCGAGAAATACTGTATGCACCTGACTACGCGATCAACGCCGGTGGAGTGATTCAGATAGCGACTGACAAATCCGCACTTAACGAAAGACTTTCCGGGATTTACGATACGTTAATGCGAATCTTCGAGCAATCCGCGAAAAAAGATGAGGCACCCCATCACGTGGCCAACGGTATGGTAGACGCGATATTGGCGTCACCTGCGAAGACCTAAGGTCATCAAGGTTGCCCACTACCGACAAGAATAATCCCGATGAGCAAGGACAAAGGTTCAAACACAGACTCCTCGACACGGGTGGCAAGTTTCGAGATTCACCACACGCGATTTCTTGATCACGACGGTGAAGTGAAGGGTGAGTTACCCGAGTTCGCAAGGGATTCTACCAATCTCATCTCTCTGTATCATGCTATGGTGCGTACGCGCCTTTTTGACAAGAAAGCAGTTGCCCTACAGCGTACGGGACAACTCGGCACGTTCGCATCCTCATTGGGGCAAGAAGCGAGTTTTGTGGGCATCGGCAGTGCTATGCGTACTGAAGATGTGCTATTACCCACTTACCGCGAATCTGGCGCCATGTTCATTCGTGGCGTGACCATGACGGAACTGCTGCTCTACTGGGGCGGTGATGAACGTGGTATGGACTATGTGGGCCCACGCGAGGACTTTCCGGTCTGCGTTCCTATTGCTACCCACGTGCCACACGCAGTTGGTGTCGCCTGCGCGATGAAACTGCGAAAGCAACCTAGAGTTGCGGTATGTACGCTGGGAGACGGCGCCACCTCAAAGGGAGATTTCTACGAAGCCCTAAATATTGCCGGTGCCTGGCAATTGCCCGTGGTTATGGTTGTTTGCAATAACGAATGGGCGATCTCGGTTCCGCGTCACGCTCAGACCCATGCACAAACGCTCGCGCAAAAGGCGATCGCGGCCGGGATTGAAGGTGAGCAGGTCGATGGCAACGACGTCATCGCGGTGCATCATTGCGTGTCGCGAGCGATTGAAAAAGCGCGATCAGGTGGTGGCCCAAGTTTAATTGAGGCACTTAGCTACCGTATGAGTGATCATACCACCGCCGATGATGCCAGTCGGTATCGAGCAAAAGAGGGGCTTGCAGAACAGGCGATCTACGACCCGATAAGTCGCCTGCGTACGTATCTCCTTAGAAGCGATCTCTTAACAGAACAAGATGCCGAGACTATCGAGGCTGAGTGTGCGGACGAAGTCGAAGCGGCCGCCAAGGAATACTTGGCGACACCGGCGCCGCCGTCAAGCGCAATGTTCGACTATTTGTATGAGACACTACCAACTAGCCTAGCGGCCCAACGCGAATTCGCCACTAAACGGGGTTCAGACAATGCCTGAAGTCAGTTTGGTTGAAGCGGTTAATCTCGCACTTGCCCACGAGATGCAAGCGGATGAGAGCGTGGTGGTGCTTGGGCAGGACGTCGGTGTAAATGGTGGGGTGTTTCGCGCCACCGCAGGCCTACAAGAGCGTTTCGGCAAAGAACGTGTGATGGATACACCGCTGGCGGAAACGTTAATCGCTGGTATGTCTATCGGACTAGCGGCACAAGGATTTAAAGCGGTGCCGGAAATCCAATTTATGGGTTTTATCTATCCAACCATTGATCAGATCCTCAGCCACGCAGCGCGATTGCGTTATCGCACGCGTGGTCGTATGACTTGCCCTATGGTGCTACGCGCACCGTTTGGCGGCGGTATTCACGCGCCCGAACATCATTCGGAAAGCACGGAAACCATATTTGCCCACATTCCAGGTCTTAGAGTAGTGATCCCATCATCGCCTTCGCGCGCCTACGGGTTATTGCTGGCCGCTATTCGTGACCCCGATCCGGTTATATTCCTCGAGCCTAAGCGCATCTACCGGCTGGTAAAACAGGAGGTTCCCGATGACGGCGAGGCGTTGCCGCTCGATGTATGTTTTATGTTACGTGAAGGTACCGATGTGACAGTGGTTACATGGGGTGCAATGACGCACGAAACCATGATGGCAGCGGATCAATTGGCAGCGGAAGGTATCAGTGCCGAAGTCATCGATGTTGCGACCGTGAAGCCTTTGGACATGGATACAATCTTAAAGTCCGTCGCGAAGACCGGACGTTGTGTGATCGTGCACGAGGCGGCACGTACTGTCGGTATGGGAGCAGAGATCGCGGCGCAACTGGCAGAACATGGTCTTTTGACTCTGTTGGCACCTGTACAGCGCGTTGCTGGTTACGATACGGTGATGCCGCTTTATAGGTTGGAGAATGAGTATATGCCGGATACCGCACGCATTGTCGCGGCAGCGAAAAATACAATGGAGATGGCATGAGTATCTTTAAACTGCCTGATCTCGGTGAAGGCTTGCAAGACGCCGAGATCCGTGAGTGGCACGTGTCTGTCGGTGATGAAGTAAAGGTTGACCAATTGTTGGTTTCGGTGGAAACCGATAAGGCGGTGGTGGATATTCCGAGCCCGCAAAGCGGACGCATTGAAAAACTTAATGGCGAGCCGGGAGATATCCTGCAAGTCGGCGCTCCGCTGGTCGAATTCGAGGGCGGAGAAGCTGAACCTACCGACAAAGGAACGGTGGTTGGCCGGGTTGAAGTCGGTCAGGAAGTTGTCAACGAGAAACCCACGGCAGCGGGGCGCGGCGCTGTCGGGATCAAGGCCATGCCCGCGGTGCGGGCGCTTGCCCAGCGTTTGAACGTCGATCTATCCGTTGTTACGCCCAGTGGGCCCGATGGCACGGTGACTGCCGCCGACGTACAACGGGTGGCTAAAATTCTGGCCGATGTCGGGCCGTTGGAACCATTGCGGGGTGTGCGTCGCGCCATGGCGCGTAGCATGACCCAAGCGCACGCCGAAGTGGCGGCGGTCACGGTGGTGGATGACGCCGACATCGACGCATGGAAAGACGGTGAAGACATCACACTTCGTTTGATTCGCGCCATCGTTGCTGGTTGCAAAGTGGAGCCAGCTCTAAACGCCTGGTACGACAGCCATGCGGTCGGACGCCGGGTCATCGAAAAGATTGATATGGGCATTGCAGTAGATACCAGAGATGGGCTTTTCGTTCCCGTGCTACACGATGTCGGTAATCGTAAGTCCGACCACTTACGCAAAGGGCTAGACGCACTTAAAAAAGATGTCCAAGCGCGGACCGTACCGCCAGAGGAACTGCGCGGTTACACCATCACCTTGTCCAATTTCGGCAAGTTTGGCGGACGCTATGCAGATCCGGTGGTGGTACCACCCACGGTGGCGATTCTTGGGGCTGGTCATAACCGCCCCGAGGTGGTGGTCGTCGACGGCAAACCCGCGGTTCATCAAATCCTTCCCCTCTCACTAAGCTTTGATCACCGCGCCGTGACCGGTGGAGAGGCTACGCGTTTCTTGGCTGCTGTGATCGAAGATCTGCGATCGCCCACATGATGCTTAATCCGCGCGCGCGTGCTATCTCTACGCCAAAAATCTGCGTTTAGTAACGCACGATAAAAGCATGGCTGTAATCAAATCCAGGATAAATACCTCGTCGCGTGAATTCGCCGAGAATGCGGCGAACACGCAATCTCAAGTCAACGACCTCAAGGCTCGCCTTGAGAAGTTGGCAACGGGTGGGCCAGCCAAGGCACGCGAGAAGCATCAGAAGCGGGGTAAACTGTTGGTGCGAGATCGTATCAAGATCCTTTTGGACAAAGATGAACGTTTCGTAGAATTGTCAGCGCTGGCCGCCAACGGCATGTTTGATGACGATGTGAGAAGCGCTGGAATCGTCACCGGTTTGGGTTGCGTGCATGGCCAAGAAGTCGTGGTTGTTGCTAACGATGCGACGGTCAAAGGCGGTACTTATTATCCAATTACCGTCAAGAAGCATTTGCGGGCACAAGAGATTGCCGAACAAAATCGACTACCTTGCATATATCTTGTCGATTCGGGCGGCGCCTTTCTGCCGAAACAAGACGAAGTATTCCCGGATCGGGATCACTTCGGGCGTATTTTCTATAACCAGGCCCAACTTTCAGCCCAAGGGATTCCACAGATTGCCGCGGTTATGGGTTCGTGCACGGCCGGTGGGGCCTATGTGCCGGCGATGGCGGATGAGGCAGTCATCGTCAAGAATCAGGGTACGATCTTTCTCGGTGGCCCGCCCTTGGTCAAAGCAGCCACCGGTGAGATTGTCGATGCCGAACAACTGGGGGGCGGTGATGTGCATACGCGAATATCCGGTGTTGCTGATCATCTTGCCGACGATGACGCACATGCACTGCGCACCATTCGCGATATAGTTGCCAACCTGAATTATAAGAAACTAGGAAACCTTCCTCGAAAACCAGTCGTCTCGCCGAAACTGCCGGCCGAGGGGATCTACGGTATCATCCCCCGAGATCCACGTTACCAATATGATGTGCGTGAGATCATTGCGCGCATCGTCGATGGTTCTGAATTCCATGAGTTCAAGGCACTGTATGCCAAAACATTGGTTTGCGGATTTAGCCATATCGACGGCTATCCGGTTGGCATCCTTGCCAACAATGGCATTTTGTTTTCAGAATCTGCGCTAAAGGCCACCCATTTTATTCAGCTCTGCGATCAACGTGGGATACCGCTAGTGTTCCTGCAGAATATCGCCGGCTTCATGGTCGGAAAAAAATTTGAAAATGAAGGCATCGCAAAAGACGGCGCCAAGATGGTGACGGCAGTCGCTTGCGCTAAGGTACCCAAGTTTACCGTAATTATCGGCGGTTCGTTTGGTGCCGGTAACTATGCTATGTGTGGCCGTGCCTACGGTCCACGACAACTCTGGATGTGGCCGAACGCGCGTATATCGGTCATGGGTGGCGAGTCGGCGGCGACTGTGTTGTCGATTGTGAAGCGCGATGGTATGGAAGCCCGTGGCGAGACCTGGAAAGCCGAAGACGAGCAGGTGTATAAGGATGAGCTGCGGACACAGTACGAAATCCAGGGCCACCCTTATTACGCGACGGCACGATTATGGGATGACGGTATCATCGACCCCGCCGATACCCGCAATGTGTTGGCAATGGGTATTGCGGCTGCCCTCAATGCGCCCATCGAGAAGGCCGATTGGGGAGTGTTTAGGATGTGAGACATGTGGAACTCGCCGGTGTCGACCGTCGGCTCCGAACTTCCGCCTTTTCCGCTGCGACCCGGAGCCTCCCGACGAGACATCCCTGTCTCGACGGTCGGGCTCGACATCCTGTCCGCGCCCCCTTTTGGGGCTTTTACCGCGTCGCTGGCGGAGCGCCAGCAGTCGCCCATCGCCGACACCGGCAAGTTTCACATACTAAGTGCACAAACAGATGACAAATAGCGTCCCGAGACAGTACAGTCTAGTCAAGTTCACGCCAGCGACTGATTGCGAGGCACAATATCCCATCGAGGAAGGAGCTGTACTCATATTCTTTGGTGAGATACCCAACATGCCAAGACACTGCGTGGTCGCAGACCATAAAACGGGACGAATGTATTCTGGTTTTCATACGGGGAATTTTGTTGAGCTCGCTGATGATGAAACCTAACTATATTGGGTACACCATGCTGGTCTTGCTGTCTCAGCGGTTGAGAATAAGGGATGTCTGACACACTGCTATCACAAACGGACAATCTTGGCGTCTGCACACTGACCCTTAATCGTCCTCAGCGTCACAACGCATTCGACAATCATCTTATCGAACAGCTAAGGACAAAATTCGACGAGGTCGATCAAGACGCCTCGGTACGCGTAGTGGTATTGACCGGTGCCGGAAAGTCCTTTTCTAGCGGCGCGGATCTTGAGTGGATGCGCGGTATGGCTGGATACGATGAGACTGCTAATCGTAAGGATGCCCAGCAATTGGCGGACATGCTGCAGACCTTCAATGACCTTAGTAAACCGAAGGTAGCAGCGGTGAACGGTGTTGCGTTTGCCGGTGCCATAGGACTTATTGCCTGTTGTGATATTGCGATCGCCAACCGACGTGCTGCGTTTGCGCTGACAGAAGTACGCTTGGGGCTTGCGCCGGCGGTCATTTCTCCCTACGTAATCGCAGCCATTGGCACGCGGCAGGCGAGGCGATTCTTTCTTACGGGAGAACGGATTAATGCCGATGAGGCCCAACGGATCGGTTTAGTTCACCAGGTCGTGGATGAAGATGCGTTGGCGGAGGCTGTGAATCGACAAGTGGAGTTTATATTGCATGGTGGGCCAAACGCGCTTAAGGAATGCAAGCGCCTAGCGGCAGGCTTGGTGAAGCGCGAGGACATACCGGCCTTGATTGCACGCATGCGTGTCTCATCTGAAGGCCAGGAGGGGATGGCGGCGTTTTTCGACAAACGCAAACCTGACTGGATCAAGTCCTAACGTGAGCGGGTATCCGCGCCACGTCAAACTGGTCGAAGTGGGGCCACGCGATGGCCTGCAAAACGAGCCCTCACCGATAGAAACCCGCGCCAAAATTGATCTCATCAACCGACTTAGTCGCACGGGGCTGCGGACGATAGAAGCCACGAGTTTCGTCAGCCCGAAATGGGTGCCGCAACTGGCTGACGCCGAAGAAGTGTTTAAGCAGATTACGCGCAGAGAAGGTGTTGTCTATCCAGTGCTTGTGCCTAACATGTCGGGCTTGGAGCGTGCACTTTCGGTCGGCGCCGAGGAGATCGCAGTCTTTACCACTGTCTCGGAGACGTTCTCACAGAAGAACACGAACTGCTCGATTGCGGAATCGATTGAGCGCTTCAAACCAATGATCGTTCGCGCCCATGCCGAGAGTCTCCGCGTTAGGGCGTATATTTCATGTGTACTTGGTTGCCCCTACGAAGGCGCGATTGATCCGATGCGTGTCGCTGAATTGGCCCAGCAGCTCTATGAGCGCGGCTGCTACGAGATCTCGCTGGGTGACACCATTGGCGTCGGCACACCGCGACAAGCAGTCGCCATGGTAGCGAGCGTCGCTGCCTTTGTGCCGATAGAACATCTTGCGGTCCACTTCCATGATACACGCGGTCAGGCGCTCGCTAATATCCTTGCCTGTCTTCCGCTCGGCGTTTCTATTGTTGATGCGTCCGTGTCGGGACTCGGCGGTTGTCCTTACGCCAATGGCGCAACCGGGAATGTCGCGACCGAAGACGTAGTTTACATGTTGCAGGGAATGGATATCGAAACGGGTGTAGATCTAGGCAAGCTTATCGAGACAAGCATATTCATTAGCAATCAACTCGGCCGTGATAGTCAGAGCCGCGTTACGCGCGCACAAGTCGGTGCGAGGTCGTAGGTATGAAAACCTTTCGCGCATTCCGTATTCATGACACCGAAGGTCATGCCGGGGTCGAGCAGGTCAGTCTCGATGACCTTTCTCCTGGTGAGATCGTCATCAAGGCCGCTTATTCTGATATCAATTACAAAGACGCGTTGGCGGCGACCGGTAAAGGTAAGATCTTGCGAAAATTTCCCCTCATCGGTGGTATCGATGTGTCGGGTACGGTTGCCGTTTCAACCGATCCTGAGTTGCGCGAGGGTGATGAAGTACTGGTCGTCGGGCGCGGTTTAAGTGAAACCCACGATGGCGGCTATGCGGAGTACGTGCGGGTGCCTAAGGAATGGGTCACTCCAGTACCAACGGGACTGAGTCTGTTCGATGTAATGGCATTGGGGACGGCGGGCTTTACAGCGGCGCTCGCAATTTATCAAATGGAACATAATGGGCAAGAGCCTGAGCAAGGCCCGATTGTTGTCAACGGGGCTACCGGTGGTGTCGGCAGTCTCGCTATCGACATACTGGCAGGGCGTGGTTACGAGGTCATCGCCATAACCGGTAAGTCCGATGCCCATACCTATCTCACCGAGATCGGCGCCAGCCAGGTACGTTCACGACATGATTTGGACATGGGCAAGCAGCCATTGGAGAAGGCGTTGTGGGCTGGAGCGGTGGATAGTCTCGGCGGCGAACCACTGGCGTGGCTCACTCGTACCGTAAAACCGTTTGGCAATATTGCATCTATTGGCCTAGCGGCTGGGCATGCATTGAACACCACGGTCATGCCGTTTATCTTGCGTGGCATAAACTTGCTAGGCGTCAACTCGAGTTATTGTCCCAATGGTCTGCGCCAGCGTATCTGGGAGCGATTGGCGGACGATATGCGTGCACGCCATCTCGATAAGATTGTCACCGCTACCGCCTCACTGGAAGAGATGGCCCCGGTGTTCGACCGCCTACTCGCCGGCACTGCCACCGGCAGAACAGTTGTAAAGATTGAACCTTGAATCAAGGGCCTGCTATGGCTCCCAGCACCTCGTCACAAGGTACGTTCGAATCCCGCCACGTTGTGACAGCCTTCCTAGAGCACGATGGAAAAATACTGATCGTTCGTCGTAGTCAGGCAGTGGGCACACACCGTGGTCGCTGGTCTGGTATTAGCGGTTACCTTGAACGTGAGCCACTCGACCAGGCGTTGGTTGAGATTGAGGAGGAAACCGGGCTTGGCGAGGGCGATGTGAAGTTAGTGAGTAGTGGGCAAGTATTTGAAATCGATGATGCGGAAAACAAGGTGCGTTGGCACGTGCACCCGTTCTTATTTCACGTCAAACATCCAGAAGCGGTTCAGCTTGACTGGGAGAACCTCGAACTCCGGTGGATTACACCGGCAGATATCGATCACTACGACACAGTACCCGCACTGAAAGAAACGTTAGCTCGGTGCCTTATGAATAAGCCTCAGTGATTGCGATGACTGACGCGCAGCAATTCATAGGTCAAATTCTCGAAGATCGTGAACATGGAGCCAGCGAGCTGGCGCGAACATGTCTAGATGCGTTGGCAAGACATGCCGCCAGCATTGAGGTGACTAGTAACGAAGTCCTGCGACAGCAACTCATCGAATTCGCACAAGAGCTTCAAAGCGCACGGCCGACGATGGCCACGATCACTAATCTGATCGGAGAATGGATTGCCGCCGTCGAGCGGCTGCCCGGTGGTAATGTCTCGACATTACGCGACGACATAAAGTCGATTTCGACGACGTTAATCCTTAAATCAGAGAACGCCGTTTCTTCGGCCGCGGCGCATACAGCTGAATTGGTAGGGACGGGCAAAACTGTTATCACTCATAGCCTGAGTTCGACCGTGGTCGCTGTATTCGAGTGTTTGGTGGGTAACGTGAAGGCGATTGTCACTGAATCACGGCCACCCAGCGAAGGTCGGCGGTTAGCGGCAAAGCTCTCAGAGTTAGGCATTGAAACCGACTTCATCAGCGATCAACAAATGGGTCTATTCACCAAACATGCAGACGTAGCCTTGGTTGGGGCAGACACGATCGCCGGCGACGGTTCAGTGATCAATAAGGCTGGTACCTATTTGCTTGCGTTGGCGGCACGAGACCGGGGTATTCCTTTCTACGTCTGTTTCGAGAGCTTTAAGTACTTGGATGTGAGTCCGACCAACGTTGGGTTGGAACAACGAGATCCTGTCGAAATCGATCCGCCAAGGCTCGCTTATGTCCAAGCGCACAACATCTATTTCGACGTCACGCCACCGGATCTAGTGACCGCCTGGATAAACGAACATGGTATACGTGATGAATCAAGCTTTGCCGCGGAAACTTGATGTCTTTGTGCAATCCAATGATGTACATTGGTGCAGGTTCGTCGTGAGCATCAATGATCTCATTGGATAAAGCCTTTCATATCCCGTCGATTTTTTGTACTAACGCGCGCGATTGAAGTAGATGGATTTGTTGGCGGGACCACGTTTGATAATGTAGCGGCAACACTATGACCACCCTCGACTCCCGCTACCGAAAGCCGTCTGGACCTTTCAAAATAAGCTTTGAACCTGCATCGCGGTTGGCAGACGACTATTTCACTGAGTGGGGACAACCGCTAGCCGTCGTCCAGTATGGAGAATGGCAGCAGCTTCCATTATCAGTTGAGTGCCCATCGCTTTGTATTCCGGCGCCACAACTCAATAAGGAAACCTTGGTAGAGATTTGGACCAGTTCTACGCCCGTGGCAACGGGTGAGCAAGATGGGATAACTTACGCTGCCAACGACCAAGCGCTTCTCGGTGTATCTCGGCTTGCGGAATCTCCTGGGCAGCTAGTCGATGCCATTACCCATAATGCGTACAGCGATATTCTTCGATTCGTGAAGCAGAAGGGTTATCCGGATCTATTGCGCGTATGGAACTACCTTTCAGACATAAACGCTCAGCAAGACGATTTGGAACGGTATCGTCGCTTCTGCATCGGACGATTTAATGCCTTCAATGAATTCGACGCTGAATTTGAGCAAGCGCTTCCCGCTGCGACAGCGGCAGGCCTACACAATCCGGGATTTTTTATCTATTTTTTGGCGGCGCGAGGAACAAGCCAGCCGATCGAAAACCCACGACAGCTAAATCCTTATCACTATCCTCCGCGGTACAGTCCGCGTAGCCCGTCGTTTTCTCGCGCAATTGTGAAAGACTGGGGCACACACCGTCAGCTCTTTATATCGGGCACCGGCAGCATTGTGGAACACCAAAGTTTGCATGATGGCGATGTTGTCGCGCAATTGGCTGAAATCTTGCGAAACATTGATACACTTTTGGAGCACGCGGCCAATGTTTCGGGCACGGACTTTCGCCATAAATGCGCCACTTCGACATTTAAAATGTACCTTCGCCATGCTGCGGATCTCCCTTTGATCCAAGAACATCTGGCCCATGCGCTAGGCGAGGGCACGTCGGTTCTTCTATTGAACGCAGACCTTTGTCGTAAAGAGCTCCTAATGGAAATCGAGGGCACTTACACGCGGTGATCGCTGCCCTCGTTTAGAACCCTTCGGTGCAGCGTGGATGATAGTAAACGAATAAAGTTATTCGGCTGTCAGCAAGGATTGTTCTGACGTGCATGGCAAGGATGTTCTGACGTGCATGGACGCACTAATGGCGCGAGCGCAGGGCAAGGATTGTTCCTACAATCCTTTTGCATTTCCTCCGTCCCTGGAGTCGTGCGTTGTTCTCGGTTGCTGCTCCTGGCGCAACTCTACCTCCTCCTTCCCTGGAGTCGTAACTTCCGACGTCTCGACAATCGCTCCGGCAACTGCTCCTCGACCGCTGTTCCCGACGCGGTTCTACCTCCTCCATCCATGGAGTCGTGCGTTGCTCTCGGTTGCTGCTCCTGGCGCAACTCTACCTCCTCCTTCCCTAGAGTCGTACTTTCCTACATTTGACCGCCATGGATGGTGGAAATGCAAAGGGATTGTAGGAACAATCCTTGCCATGTCGGTCGCCTGGCGGTCAGAACTTTTCAACCCACGGACGTAGATCGACTTCCAGTGCCCAGGCACTCCGCGGTTGGCAATGTAGTTGGTAATAGGTTTCGGCTATCGCATTGGGCTCAAGTAGTGCGTCTGGACCACGCTCCTCAGCGAGAGTGAGGTGACGGCCGGCTGCAATCCGACCATCGATAATGACATGCGCCACATGTACACCCTTTGGCCCGAGTTCGCGTGCCATACTCTGCGCCAATGCCCGTAACCCGAATTTCCCAACCGCCAGATTGAAGAACTGCGCACTTCCGCGCAACGACGCAGTGGCACCCGTAAAAAGTATCGTGCCCGAGCCTCGGTTTGCCATGATCTTTGCCGCCTCACGGCCAACCAAGAAACCACCCATGCAGCCTACACGCCAGCAACGTTCAAAATCACTACTGTCCGCTTCAAGGATACTGACGTGTTGAAAGGCACCGGCGTTATATACAACTAGGTTTGGCTCACCTAGGTCGAACTTTACCTTCAAGAAGAAGCCAGTTACCGATTTCTCGTCGGTGACGTCGACAGGGTAAGCCCACACCGCGTCTCCACTAATGCTTGCGGCGATCTCCTTCAGCTGTTCTTCGCGACGGGCACCCATGGCCACTTTCATGCCCGCGTCGACGAAGCGTCGACACAACGCCGCTCCCAAGCCCGGCCCCACCCCGGTCACCACAGCTATCTCGTCTTTCGTCATCTTCTCCTCCCGTGGATGCGTCGGCATTTTACTGCGGTGCTATGCAATAGAAGGAATGATCCTCGCATAAGGCACACAGCACAAGTGGGTGGGTCGAAGAGCAGATGTAATTTGGGCTGGCCTATGCTTATTTCCACGTGGCATGATTAGGCGCAAGGCCCTATGACGTTTCAGATATTGCGAAGGAGAGGAGCATGGTCGACATCTTAATGCAGTACGGATTATTTCTGGCCAAGGCGGTGACGATTGTTATTACTATTGCAATTATCATCATACTGGGTATGTCGTTATCTAAACGCGGTCGTCCGCAGGAGAAGCTGGAAGTCGATAACCTGAACCAGAAATATGATTCAATGGCATTGGCGCTGAAACGAAGTGTGTTGTCCAGAAAGCACTATAAACGGGAAGCCAAAGCGGAGAAGGCTCGCCAAAAGGCAGAGAAGAAAGCCGAAGAGGAGCCGGACGGCAGGAAACGTATCTTTGTTCTGAATTTTCGTGGAGATATCAAGGCGAGCGCGGTTGCATCGTTGCGCGAGGAAATTACCACCATACTCACCATGGCAACACGAAAGGACGAAGTCTTGGTACGCCTCGAGAATGCCGGTGGCTTGGTCCATGAACACGGTCTCGCGGCCTCGCAATTGCTGCGTATTAAAAATAGAAAGATTCCATTGACGGTGGCGGTCGACAAGGTTGCCGCGAGTGGCGGATATCTTATGGCCTGTGTAGCCAATAGAATAATCGCGGCTCCCTTCGCTATAGTCGGTTCGATCGGTGTGTTGGCACAGGTACCGAACTTTCACCGACTGCTGAATAAGCACGGCGTGGATTTTGAGCAGATAAAGGCAGGTGAATTCAAGAGAACTGTGACCGTATTTGGTAAGAATACGGATAAGGACCGCAAGAAACTGAAAGAAGAAGTAGAGGATACTCACGAGCTGTTTAAGAGCTTTGTTGCTGAGAATCGTCCGGATTTAGACATCAAGCGGGTAGCTACCGGTGAACACTGGTACGGGACGCGGGCGCTGAAATTAAAACTCATTAATAACGTACAGACGAGTGACGACTATCTGCTCGCGGCCAGCAAGAACGCCGATCTATATGAAGTCACTTACACCACCAAGAAGACTTTCAGCGAAAAACTGGTCGCCAATATACAATCAGTAATAGATAACGCGCTTCTATCTTGGTGGCAACGCGCGGAGCGCGGGCGAGTTATGTAGCGCAGCGGATCATGCCCTTGAAGGCGACCAGTCAGCGGCGCCGTTTAACACGCCGCACGACCACGCTCGACGGGTAGCGCGCTGACGGCCTAACCATTACGGCTCGGCAAGGGCTGCAATATTCCTGGTTAGTTGGGTTGTAATATGCAAGAAAACCCACGCGTTTGTCAGTGAAGTTGTCGTCTCGTCTCGGAGATCTGATCATACGCGCGGTTGATCTCCTGCGTCTTGTCTTTGGCCAATGTCATCATCTCTTCTGGAAGCCCCTTAGCCACAAGCTTATCGGGATGATGTTGACTCATCAGTCGTCGGTAGACCTTTCTGATGTGTTCGTCGCTGGCGTCTTCGGATATACCGAGCACGGCATAGGCATCGGCAAGTGATGGTTTTTGGGCTGTAGCTTCTGCGCCTTCATAATACTCGTAGTACTGCTGTGTGCCACGAACCATACCGACCAGATGCTCGAACTCCTGGCGCGAAAAACCCAAGCGCTCGAAGATGTGAAGCAAGACTCTGCTCTCGGATGGATCCAGTCGCTGGTCAGCAAAGGCGACTTGCAGTTGCAACTCTAGGAACATTTGTATCAAGGTATGTCGGTGATGGCATTCACGATGAAATTGTTCGAGCACATCATCAAGTGGAAAATTGGGTTGTTTCCCGGAATTGAAGAGATTGATGGCCGTTCTACGCTGGTCGGGCGACAAACCCATATGTGCCATGATGCGTTTTGCCAACGCGATTTCCGCCGCCGACACCTGCCCATCCGCCTTGGCCACATGTCCCATAACGGAGAACGTGGCGGTGAAGAACGCAGTTTGTACGCGCTCTTGGTCGCCGAGGCGATAGCGCGCACCGGCGCGACCGCCAAGGGTAGAATCAACCTGATGACCCAGTGCAGTCCCTAACACTGCACCCAGTGGTCCACCCAGCATAAAGCCGAAGGTGCCACCGATTAGTTTTCCCCACCAAGCCATAAATAGTAGCCTCAAATGGGCTTCGTTGAGTCGAAGAGACACAAGATCCTAACATGGAGTGGTGGTCATGTTGTTTCTACTCTAGTGCGCTCCTGACATAATGATTCCTATGTCTAGTCTACCGTTACCAAAACAGAGATTTTTTGCGTGGGTGGTTTACGCGTTCGTACTCGGGGCAATCCTAGGTCACAGTGCGGCGCTTTGGGCGCAATCCGAAGACGAGGCGGAGGTCACGCCAGAAATCCTGGCGAGAGAGCTCGACGATCTCGATAGCAAGCTTAAGTTCGATATCCGCAGTGAAGATCTTCTCGCCGACTGGCTCGAGCTGGTCAATCAGATCAAGCAGACTGGTACCGAGTGTGTGCCTGAGACGGAGCAGGCATTAGAAAAGGTCAATGAGGATATCTCTAGCCTCGGCGAGGGTAACGTCAGTGAGCCGACCGAGGTCATCAACAAACGTCGTGAATTGGCGAAGGAAAAAAGTAGGCTCGACAACAGGCTCACCACTTGCAAGGTTCTCGTTTTGCGCGGCGAAGAACTTGTCCCCAAGATCGAGCAGCAACGCCAGCAACTGCTTGCGCAGCGACTAGTTGCCCGCGGTCCTTCCATTGTTACCGTACTCAAGGATGAGCGGCTGCGACCCGCCGCCTGGCTGGCCTCGAGTCGGTCCTTCGTGCAGCAGCACAGTGTCCTACGGAGGCTTTCAGTGGGTGCGCTAGGGGCGCTCGTACTGGTTCTTGTCGTTGCCGTAGCCTTGGGTGGCTTACTGCGTCGGTGGTTGCGTGCTTGGACGCTAAGGCATCGTTGGCAGAAGAATTTTTCAAGCTACCTTGGTCGATCAGTAATGACGGCGTTGTCGCATTACGCGCCGTATCTGTTGTTCAGTGTGGCGGCGGCAGTGTTCTTCTTCTTTGCCACACGGCACATGGAACCCATTCCTTTCGGCAGACTTATCGCCTATGGATTACCGGCGTATTTCCTAGCAGTGACTACGACCCACGTGTTCCTGTCACCATTCGCGCCGGCGCAGTCGCTCGCGCGGGTTCCGAAAGATATTGGCGCAGCCCTGGTGGCTCGTCTGAAGGTTTTCTTTCTACTCGTTTTTTTGGGTTACTTGGTGTTCGCGACATTGCTGGCGCAGGAACTACCCGAACCTGCTTTGCTCGTCGCCCGCGGCGCACTCGTCATTGTTTTCTTTCTCAATCTTGTGTGGGCACTTTGGTTGCTCGGACAAATACCGGGTTTGGCGAAAACGTTATGGTTGCGGGTGGTATTGCTTTCCGTGCTGCTTACGGCACTTGCGGCTGAACTGCTCGGTTATCGAAATCTATCGGTTTGGGTATTACGCGACGTAATCGGCACAACGATTGCCCTCGGGATGATCGTGCTCGTGGCACGCCTGTTCCACGAGCTATTCGACGGCCTTAAGACTGGGCGGCACGCTTGGCACCGGCGCTTGCGGCAAACGTTTGGCTTAAAGCCGGGTGATCGCGTACCCGGTCTCGTATGGATGCGGGTGCTTGCGACATTGTCATTCTGGACGATATTTGGGCTCGCTGTGTTACGCATTTGGGGATTGCCAGATGCGAGTATGCAGCGGCTGTATGAATGGGTATTCACAGGATTTACGTTCGGCTCGCTTCACATCACCCCGGCTCGCATCGTTTTTGCCCTACTAACGTTGGCGGTATTGGTGGCGGCCAGCGGCTGGTTCCGTAGTCGACTCGAACGTAAATGGTTACCGGGGACCCCCCGCAGAAAGCGGGGCAGCCGCGAGGCGGTGGTTACCATTAGCTACTACAGCGGTATCACAATCGCGGTGCTGGTCACGTTGGCCGTATCAGGCGCGGAATTTACTAACCTGGCCATCATCGCCGGCGCGTTGTCAGTGGGTATCGGTTTTGGTCTACAAAACATTGTCAACAATTTTGTCTCTGGCCTGATCTTGCTGTTCGAACGGCCGATTAATAAGGGCGACTGGATCGTGGTAGGCGCCACAGAAGGCATCGTCGAACGCATGGGAATGCGGGCGGCCCAAATCCGGACGTTTGATCAGGCAGACGTCATCGTTCCGAACTCGGATCTTGTTTCGAATCAGGTCACGAATTGGACGTACGCTGAGCTACGCGGGCGGGTGAAAGTGCCGATGGGCGTGGCATACGGCACAGATACGGAGAAGGTCAAGGAGATATTGCTCGATATCGCCAACAATCACCCTTCGGTTCTCAAGGATTCGCCGCATGCGCCAAATCCAAGGGTTTTGTTCTTGGCTTTTGGTGACAGCTCACTAAATTTCGAACTGCGCTGCCACATTGAAGACATCAATGAACGCCGATCGGTGTTGAGCGACATGAATTTTGCTATCGATAAGGCATTTCGAGAGCATGGCATTCAAATTCCTTTCCCTCAACGCGATCTACATATTCGCAACTGGCCCACGGGTGAACCACCTGCGCCGCCAAAGCGTAAACGTTAGCCGGAGACCAAAGATTTTAGCTGTGGTGGGAATGACGCATGACTTTTCTGGTCAAAGTTTGTATATGGGCGAAGTTTCAGGTCGATTGACAAAGAAATGTCACATTTAGCGCTCTCCTTTGTGTGTCTTTGGCTGTATCGGATACGTTGGCTTGGCGCCGCGATCGTTGCCCTAGGGTTGAACGGGGTTGTCGGGGCACAGCCCGCGACACAGCCGCCAGCACCCGTGGTGGTGGCGCCGGCGGAAGAACGCCTATTAGCCCCGGTGACCTTTTTTCCCGGGACCGTTATCAGCCGTGATGATGCCAGGCTCGCAGCGGAGGTCGAAGGGCGACTGAAGTGGGTGGCTGACATCGGCACGTGGGTTAAACGCGGCCAGTCGGTAGCGCGCCTGGACGATGTCTTGATCCGTGAAGCGCTTGCCGAAAACGAAGCGGTGGTTGTTCGTGAGCAAGCACGCGTCACCCTCTACACGCAAGAGGTCGAACGACTGCAATCGCTGGTGGAACGCAAGATCGTTACCCCTAGCAATCTCGATCAAGCGATCTCGAATCGCCGTGTGGCTGAAAGCGAACGCGCAGTGGCCCGCGCCCGTGTGATGCAGGCCAATGAAAGGTTGGATCGTACCAACCTGCGTGCTCCATTTGACGGGGTTGTGACGGAGCGCTTCATACAAGCGGGAGAGTGGGCGAGTAGTGGCACCGCCATCATTAGGCTCGTCGACTCCCAGTCTCTGGAGGTACAGACCCGAGTACCCGCCGAAACGTTGGCGTTTATTAAAAAGGGGTCCGAGCTCAAGCTAATGGCAAGCCCGCAACAATCCATTGGTAAGGTACGTACGATCGTGCCGGTGGGCGATGATAGGTCGCGCCTATACGAGCTGCGTTTGACGCTAAAGGGTCAGCGATGGCCAGCGGGGCAGAGCGTGCGCGTGCAAGTACCGACCGCGGCCCCGCGCAAAGTAGTGGCGGTGCCACGCGATGCATTAGTACTTAGACGCGATGGCACCAGCGTGTTTCGCATCGTCGATGACGACACCGCCGAGCGGGTAACCGTGACCACTGGTATTGCGGCGGGTGCCTTCATCGAGGTGAGCAATGGCATATCGGCTGGCGATCGGGTGGTAACCCGTGGTGGCGAGCGCCTGCGTCCGGGCCAGAAGGTGGTCGTGCTACCTACTAGTTCTCAGCCGTGACGCTAACTAAACGGGCACTCGGCAATCCAGTAGCGGCATTCGTCGCGGTCTTGCTCGTGGTCTTGTTTGGTGCGATCAGTCTGTCGCGCCTGCCGGTACAACTTACACCGGAGGTTAAGAAACCGGAGATCACAATCAGCACCAGTTGGCGTGCGGCGGCGCCTGAAGAAATAGAGGCCGGAATCATCGAACCGCAAGAAAAGGTGCTGCGCGGGCTACCGGGAATGGTGGAGATGCTCGCCACCGTAAGCCGCGGCCAGGGGCAAATAAGTATCAAGTTTGTTGTCGGCCACGATCTCCAGCGTGGTTTGGTCGAAGTATTAAATCGCCTGAATCGGGTGGCGCGCTACCCTGAGGATGCCGATGAACCGGTACTCAGCACTGTCGGCGGGCGTAGCCGTGCTATCGCCTGGTTCATCATCAAGCCGCTGCCCGGTAATACGCGTGATATCCAAAGCTACAAGGGCTACGTGGAAGAGGTGGTACAAACGCGATTCGAACGCGTACCCGGGGTGGCACTATCAGAAGTGCGTGGCGGTCGCGATCGCGAAGTGCGCATAACGTTTGATCCCTACAAGGCGGCGAGTCTGGGCATCGAGTTTCCGGTCGCGGCCCAATTGACAGGTGGCAACGACGATGTCTCCGCCGGCAGCGCCAATGTCGGTAAGCGACGCTACACGGTGCGTTATACGGGCGCGCTTAACCCCCAGAATATGGGCGACCTGGTACTCGAGTGGCGCGAGGGGCGGCCGGTGCTGTTGCGTGATGTTGCCGACATCGATGTGCAGATGGAGGATCGTCAGAGTTTTGTAATTTCAAAGGGTATTCGTGCCATCGCGGTTAATGCCCACCGCGAGTCGGGAGTTAATGTACTGCAGGTGATGGAGGGGCTTCAGCAAGCGGTTATCGAGCTACGCGACGGTCCACTTGCACGCGCAGGGCTTTCCATAGAACAGGTCTACGATGAGACCATCTACATCCACCGTTCTATTCAGATGCTTCGCAATAACCTCGCGTTGGGGATCGTACTTGCAGTCGGGGTGCTGTGGTGGTTTCTAAGACGATTTCGCGCCACGCTTATGGTGGCGGTTGCCATACCGCTAGCGGTGGCGGCCGCGTTCGTGGTCTTAGATGCGACCGGACATACACTCAATGTGATCTCACTAGCCGGCCTTGCTTTTGCGGTGGGCTTGGTGCTCGATGCCGCCATTGTCGTGCTGGAGAATATCGTTCGCTTGCGCGAGCGTGGTGACAAAGGCGATGTGGCAGCACTCAAGGGTGTCGATCAAGTTTGGGGCGCGTTGCTCGCGTCGACCGCGACTACGGTGGCCATCTTTGTGCCAATCGTGTTTCTTGAAGACGAAGCCGGACAACTTTTTGCCGATCTCGCGCTTACCATCTCGGTGGCGGTGATCGCTTCCTTGCTCGTGGCCATCGCAATCGTGCCGACGGCGGCCAACCAATGGCTAAGTCACTTGCAATTGAGCGATCGACACTCCCATTGGTGGGACAACGGCACCAAGACGATTATGTGGCTGACGGATACCCCGACACGTCGCAGGCTATGGATCCGCGGCCTAGTGGGCGTGTCCCTGATAGCGACGCTTATTCTCATGCCCACCGCGTTGCTGCGCGCGGTGCTTCCTTTGAACGCACCCGTGCCCGTCTCGCCTTGGGCAGTACAGGCCGACTACCTACCGGAAGGTAATCGTAATCTTGTATTCGCCTATATCCTGCCGCCCCCCGGCGTGAACATCGATCACATCGAGCAAGAGATGGGCCAAGTCATTGCCAATCGTATCGCGCCATATTTGAAAGGCGAAAAGCAACCACAGATCAAACACTACTTTTTTGTAGCCTTTCCACGTGGCGTGTTTATGGGCGCGCGGGCGACAGATGCGCGCCAGTCCGCCAAGCTGGTCCCGGTTATTAATTCAGTGATTCGTGGGTTTCCGGACACGTTGGCGTTTGCCAAGCGCGCATCTCTGTTTGGTGGCTTCGGTACCGGGCGCACCGTTGACGTTAATTTGCAGGGACGCGATGTCGAGACGCTACTTGGGGCTGCTGGCATGGGTTATGGGGCCATCCTAGAGGCACTACCAGGGGCCAGGGTACGGCCGCTTCCGGGATTACAACTTGCCGAGCCCGAGCTTCGGCTAGTCCCGATTGAACGCCGCATTGCCGAAGTCGGCTGGAATCGAGAAGTCATGGCCGGGGTGTCGCGCGCCCTGGGCGACGGACTGTTTGTCGGTGATTATTTTGATGGCGAAGAGCGTTTAGACATCATCGTGCGCGTGCAAGACTGGACGACCCCTGAGGAACTAGGTGCCATACCCTTGGCGACCCCTAAGGGTGCGGTGTTACCGGTGGCCGAGCTCGTGGATCTGGTGCGCACGGCCGGACCCGATCAAATCCGTCGGCTCGATCGCCGCCGCACTGTCACCTTACAGGTAACGCCACCAGAGGGCGTCTCGCTAGAGAAGACCTTGGAGGTATTGCGGGCTAAAGTGGCCCCCCAGATCGAGCGGCTGTTACCAGAGGACGGTACCATTCGCTATGGCGGCACCGCCGATAAGCTCGAAGTTGCACTAACCAATATGGGCGGGAGTTTCCTGTTGGCCATTGCTATCTTGTATCTGTTAATGAGTGCCCTGTTTCGGTCGTTCAAAGATAGTCTGCTCGTCTTGCTCGCCCTGCCGCTTGCCACGGTGGGAGGTGTTGCCGCTCTGAAGATCGTGGATGTGGTCCAAAGGAAGATTTTTGACGCATTCCAGCCCATGGATATGCTGACCATGATCGGGTTTATTATCTTGCTGGGTCTGGTGGTCAATAACGCGATCTTATTGGTGTACCAGACACGCGCGGCGGAGCGTGAAGGCAGTCCGCGGCGAGAGGCGGTGGAGCAGGCAGTACGCCTGAGGTTGCGACCCATCCTGATGAGCACGCTGACCAGCATATTTGGCATGTTACCGCTGCTATTGGTGCCGGGGGCTGGCACCGAGCTTTATCGCGGCCTGGCGGCCGTGATCGTCGGTGGCATGGTGGTCAGTACCGCCTTCACCCTGTTGTTACTGCCGAGCTTGCTCCGAATCGGCGAACAGGTGACAGCGATCGTTAATGCTCGAACTGGTGTGCCGGCGTCCTAATTTGACTGACCAATCAGTAAGTTGATAGGCAGAAAGCGCTTATCACAGCCTTTTGTCTGCGGATACCGACAGCGGCGTTGCCTACTGTGACGTCGGGAGTGAGTGAGTTAAGCGCTGGGAAAATAATCGTATGTTTGCAGTGGTAGGGAATTTGGCTGGCGTTTAAGCCCAGAAATATCTAACAAAGGCCGGCCGACAAAGAGTGCCATTACTTACTTATGAGTAAGTAAAAACGCCTAACTGTGAGCAGGCCAAACCCTCTTCTAGGCTCTGGCCATGAGGACGATGCGTTCTGCTGTATCGGTCTCAACCTCGTAAGGCCGCAGACTGTTGGCGAAACGACGCAGAATCCTGCCCGCCTCTATGTGGATCACCTGCACGTCCCCGCACAGCTCTATGGTGTCTGTCGCGTATTTGATGCTGCATTCACGAATATTTCGCATGACCCTTGCCTCTTGCCCTATTCGGGTGGCCAACACCCTCGGGCACTAAGTACCGGGGAAGATTGCAACAGTTGTGCCAGTTCGGTAGGTGCTTTGTTATGGCTCAAAATCAAGGGCTTGCGATTTTGCTTGCAGGTGTATTACATTGTAATACATGGCCTTGGTTACCTTCCGCGTCGATGATCGCTTAGCCCGGCTGCTGGAGCGCTTGAGTCGACGTACCGGACGCCCAAAAAGTGAGCTCATTCGCGACGCCCTAGAGCGGCAGTTTGCCTTAATGCGTTTCGAGGGCCTGCGGGTAAGCACTGCCCCGTTTGCAGAGGCGCGCGGCTGGCTTACCGACGACGATATTTTCGACGAAATCTCGTGAGGGTCTTTGTTGACAGCAATGTGCTGATCGCCGCCCTGGCGACAAGGGGTATTTGCGTGGACCTCTTGCGGTTGGTCTTGGTCGACCATCAGTTATTGGCGAGTAAGGCCGTGTTTAGGGAGCTCAGGGGCGTATTGATCGAGCGATTAGGGTTGCCGCGAGCGCTGGCGGACCAGGTGATACCGTTCTTGCGTGAACGCGCCGATGTTTGTGAACCCCGGTTGCCGGCCGTTCGAACCAGCGCTGAGTCAGACTACGACCAGATCCTGGGCGCCGCGCTCGAGGGCCAAGCTGACGTTTTGGTCACGGCTGACCGGGCTCTGCTGGCGACCGACAATCGAGCCTCGGTTCGGATCACCGACCCACGGGGGTTCTGGGAACTGCTGACCCGTCGCCGGCCCTCCCCCTCCCCCTAACCCCTTCCCACAAGGGGAGGGGAATGGGGCCCAAAACAAGAACACGGAACTTGGGGATAGGGCGCCTTCCTATCTGAACTTCCGGATAAACCAATCCCTCCCCATTTATTGGGGAGGGCAGGGAGGGGCATAGGGGGTTAGGGGGAGGGGCTAGGCTGGCAGCGTCAAGCGAACCTCGGTGCCCCCGAGCTCGCTCGCACCAATTTCGATGGTGCCGTCGTAGGCCTGTACCATGTCACGCACGACGGCCAGGCCGATACCGTGCCCGGATACCGCCTCATCGGCCCGCGTGCCACGTTGCAAGATCTGGGTGATCTCATTGGGATGGATTCCGGGCCCGTCATCTTCGACCTTGATTGCCAGGCTTCCTTCTTCCGCGCTTGCAAAGACCCGTATTTTCTTGACGCACCACTTGTAGGCATTGTCGATGAGGTTTCCCAGCATCTCCATTAGATCTCCCTCGTCTCCCCGGAAGCGAGTGTCGTCGTCGACGCTGACTACCACCTCCAGCGCTTTTTGGTGATGTGCCTTGTCGAGTGACGCAATGAGTTTCAGCACAATGGGTTTGATCGCAATCGGCGTTGCCAGGGTTGCACGTCCCGCGGTCGCGGCCTTTTGTAGTTGATACTCGACGATGTGATCCATTCGCGTTATCTCTCTCTCAAGCGCCGATGCAAGTTCTGCTTTAGTCGGTTTACCGCCCGATGCAGCACGCAACACTGCCAATGGCGTCTTAAGGCTATGAGCAAGATCAGCCAAGCCATTACGATAGCGTTGTTGCTGTGCACGTTCATGTTCTAGCAAGGCATTCACGTTGTCAGTTAATCGCTTTAGCTCTCGCGGATACTCACCTTGCAATCTATCTTGTGTACCCGCATCGATCGCCGCTAACTCTTGCGACACACGGCGCAGCGGCGCTAACCCCCAGCGAAATACCAGCGCTTGTACGAGAAGCAATAACACCGCCATGGTCCCTAGCCATCCCCACAGGCTGCGTCGATACCTCTTTACCTGTGTGTAGAAGGCAGCTAGATCCTCAGCGACAGCAAATGTGAATGGATACTCATTCTTATCCGTTGCCCAGCTAATGCCGTAACTCAACACATAGTAAGGCCGGTCGTTTGTATCGTGTCTTTGGACAAAATCTTGCGTGCCAGCGGAGAATGGTCCAGAAAAAGGCACTTGGGCGCCGATGGTTGAGTGTGATCGCCAAACAACATCATTGTTGCCGTCGAGAACCTGTGCGTATAGACCGGATCCCGGCAAGGTAAAACGTGGTTCCTGCAAGGTGGGGGGCATGGACAGCTGGCCTTGTGTGTCGACTTCGGCCGCCGCCATGAGCAGATAGATTTGGCCTAGCAAACGTGTTTGCATGGCCGAGCGCGCGCTGTCGTGAAACGCACGATCAAGGGCGATAGCGGTTAAGGCAACGAATATTGCCAGCACCAGGGCGGCACTCAATGCTATGCGCGCGCTTAACGACATCAGTCGGCGCTACCACCAAGCGTGAAGCGGTAGCCCCGTCCGCGCAGAGTTTCGATCGGCTGCAGTTTTCCCGTGGGGTCGAGCTTGCGACGCAACCGTGCGATCAGCACCTCGATTACGTTGCTGTCACGGCTTTCGTCGTGCGGATAGAGGTAGTCAGCAAGTTCCATTTTTGCAACTACCTCGTCGCGGCGGCGCATGAGGTATTCCAGCAAACGATATTCAAAGGCAGTTAGTTCGACTGTGGTGCCTTCAAGTGCGACCGTCTGAGTCGCCATGTTCAGCGAAATAGGGCCGCAGGTGAGTTCAGCCTGGCCGGAACCGGCCGCCCGGCGCACAAGGGCTTTGAGGCGCGCCAATAACTCCTCCATGTGAAATGGTTTAACGACGTAATCATCTGCACCAGCCTCTAGGCCAGCGACTTTGTCTTGCCAGCGACCACGGGCAGTCAAGATTAAGATCGGTAGGTCCTTGCCTTGCTCACGAAGTTGCTTGATGACATCAAGACCGGAGAGACGAGGAAGGCCAAGATCGACAATCGCAGCGTCGACCGGGTATTCGGAGGCAAGATACAAGCCCACTTTACCATCGTCGCTAGTATCGACCGTGTGGCCGTCCGCTTGCAGACGATCTCGAAGCTGCTCTTGTAAGCTGGCCTCGTCCTCTATGACAAGGATACGCATGATTCGGTTTGCTACATTGCGCCGGTGCTGGCGTCGACATAGAAGATCCGTACCGCCCCTTTTCGAGTAAGCACCTTGACGCGATAAACCAGCCGCCCATCCGATTGGATGGGTTCTACCGCCAGCACTCGCCCACCAACGCGTGCCTGTACCAGTTCCGCTGCATCTTGGGCGGTTAATCCTGTCTGCGCGAGGATAATGTGATCCCTTTCAGCCGCGCTGGCCGGTGCCAGCGGCATAAGCATGAATAGCGAGATTGCCAAGATAAAAGTGCGCAAGACGAGTTTCATAGAATTTCGATGCCGGCATTCAGACCGCAGTCGAATTACGTAATCAAGCTAATGTTAGTCGGTTTGTAGCATACAACTGGCTTCGCAGGGTATGTCCGACCGAGGGCGCATGAAGTCCACCGACGAGGTGCTTAGTGCGAAGGCGACGTCACCCCGGCGCTCCGACCTAGGTGGGCCCGAGCCCGGGGTGTTTATGCGAATTAGCGGCGCTTACGTCGTGGTTGGGGTGCGACGACGACGTCGCGCAACCCACGCCGTGCTTGACGTCGTTGGTGCTTACGGTAACGCGCGTCGAATCCCGGGTTGCGGTAACGCTGGCCACCAAACTTTCGGTGGGTACGATAGCCATAGCGGTGCTTGCGACCGTACCAGGATGGACGGCCGTAATTATACCGGGGGAAATAGTTGTAGTGCCCGTAACGGTACCGTTGGACCCGTCGGTGCCCGTAATCGTATTTATAAGCATAATTGGGCCCAATGAAATGGCCATGGAGGTGAATTTTCACATCGCCGGCTTGGACCACGGTGGGCACTATCATGCCCGCCGCGACGAGTGCTGCCAGCGAAAACCCAGAAATCAAGCTTCGTATACCCATAATGGACCTCCTGTTTAGGGGCTATCGATAGGGACCAGTTCCCATACCGTGTCCATAGGGTACCTAGGCGAGGCTGAACCGCGGCTTAACGGCAGCTACGGCCGAAGCGCCACGAACTAAGATGATGAGAGCCCTTTAGATGGCAGGCGGGGATTTCGCTTCGTCCTGACTCCTACCGACCTCGGCCAGCAGCCAGTCACGAAATGCGGCAATCTTTGGGTTGTCTGTCTGATCCTCTGGGTGAATCAGGTAGTAGGCGCTTTCTCCCGACAGCGGGAAATCAAACGGTATGACCAGACGACCACTTTCCAGCTCCTTCGTGACCAGGCGCTTATCGGCGAGCGCAACCCCGAGCCCGGCCAGGGCGGCGTCAAGGGTAAGCGGGGTGTTGTGGAATTTCGGTCCACGGGTCGCGTTCACGCCGCTTACGCCGGCGGCGTTGAGCCAGATTTGCCATTGGCCAAGTCGTGGCAAGGCATGCAGCAGCGTCACATTCTGTAGGTCTTCCGGTTGCCGTAACGGGCTCGATCCCTGCAGTAGGGTTGGGCTGCAAACCGGTACCAGTTCCTCGCTGATGAGCCGGTGGTTGGCCAGGTTGGGCCGATCAACCTCGCCATAGCGGATGACGACATCGACGTCCGAACGCGAGAAATCGATCAGCTCGGTGGAGTTCACCAGATTCAAGCGAACCTCTATGTCGGGTTGCGCCACCTGGAATAGGGGTAGCCGCGGCACCAACCACCCGGTGAATGGCGGGGCCACATTCATGGTT